>CAMVOF010000008.1:0-28349 GCA_947169055.1 uncultured Clostridia bacterium | reverse complement strand
GGCTCGGAGAATATGCCGCAGCTGAAAATGATGACACCCTCCGTGACGGTGGACGAGAACGTGGACTGGGTGGTCGGCGTTGTGGCTTCGGGAGGCTCCAATCCCTGTCCGCCCATAGTTATCGGAGTGGGCATAGGCGGAGATTTCGAGAAGTGTGCGTATCTTGCCAAAAAAGCCCTTTGCCGTCCTGTAAGCATCAGAAATCCGAAGAAGCTCTACGCCGAGCTTGAAGCCAGGATGCTTGAAAAGATCAATCTGCTGGGCATCGGACCTCAGGGCTTCGGCGGAACTCAGACCTGTCTTGCCGTGAACATCGAGGAAGCTCCCACACACATTGCGGGGCTGCCCGTTTCGGTGAACGTGGGCTGCCACGTTACAAGGCACGCGGACTGCGATATTTAAGGAGACCGTATGGTTTACACCGCAAAGATCGAACAGACTTTCAAATACAAAAAGCGTATGCGCTATCTTCCGGCGACGGACAGCTTTGAGGAAAAGGACGTTCCGAGCCTTGCCGCCGAGAGGGATTTTGTCTATCCCTCGGGCTGGCTGAAAGAATCGGGCACACCGCCCTGCGAGCATCTTGACGTTATAGTTATGACGGAAAAGCCCTGCCGGCTTGGGGATGAATTTTCCGTCAGGGTCGTCGGGGTGTTTGTCCGCAGCGACGGCGACTGCAAGCTTGCGGCTGTTGAGACTGACAGGGATGTGAGCGACTTATCGGAGCTTCCTGATAATGAGCGAGAGGCTCTTGAAAGGCTTTACCGGCCGTTGTTCAAGGGCGAAGGCTGGTTCGGGAAAGAACAGGCCGAGGCCGTTATCGCGGAGTTCTATGCAAGGCGCAAGCGGAAGCTCATCATAATGATACAGCACACGGAATCTGTGCACCACACAAACGGGCACATTGGCGCAGGCTACGACTGGGAGCTTACCGAACGCGGCAGGCAGCAAGCTTTTGACATTGGAAAATGGCTGCTCTGGGAGGACTGCGCGAGGGGGTACGAGATGTTTGTCTCTCCCCAGAAGCGTGCTTTGCAGACGGCGGAGGAGATAAACCGCACGCTGCACATTACGCCGGAGATCCGTTCCGAGCTGCGCGAAGTTGATGCAGGAGAAGGAAACGGCAAGCCCAGGGACTGGTACAGGGAGCACGAGGCTCCAAAGGCCAAGAGTTTCGACATCGACTACAGACCATTCCCTGACGCTGAATCCGACCGCGATGTCTGGCAGAGGATCGAGCCCTTTTACCGCGAGATACTTGACAGCGGCAAGGAGCGGATCCTCATCGTTTCCCACGGCACGGCGCTGAGCTTTTTGCAGTCGATGCTTATGGGCTACGCCGTCGAGGACAGGGAGCATTTCCGGTTTGTCGGCAGCGGCGGCTCGATCTCGAAGTTCATCATCGAGCCCGACGGCAGGGTCATCTGCTCTTATCTTAATCACAGGATATTTTAAGTGAGATCAGCTCGGATATAAAAGGAAGGAGAATACAGAAAGAAAATGGGTAGAAAAGCAATACTGTTCGACCTGGACGGGACGCTCTGGGATTCGTCGGCGGAGGTGGTCGAAGCCTGGGATCGCTGCATCGAGGAGCGCACCGACAGGCCCGAGCGCTTCACAGTCGCGGATATGCGCGGCTTTATGGGAAAAACTATGGAGGCGATCGCTGCCGAGATGTTCCCTTCCTTGCCTGCCGAGGAGCAGCTGAGGATAATCCTTATGTGCGAGGAATACGAGCAGGAGTATCTCAAAACTCACAGGCCGAGGTTCTTTGAAAACGAAGAGGCTCTGCTGCGGGAGCTCGGGAAAGAGTATTTCCTGGGAGTCGTGAGCAACTGCCAGGCCGGATACATCGAGCTGTTCTTGGGACACAGCGGCTTTGCTGACGTGTTCTCGGATCACGAATGCGCAGGAGCTACCGGCCTTTCCAAAGGCGAGAACATCAGGCTCGTTATGGAGCGCAACGGCATAGATGAGTGCATCTACGTCGGCGACACAAGAGGCGACGAGCTTGCCTCTCAGGAGGCAGGTGTGAAGTTCGTTCACGCAGCCTACGGCTTCGGTAAAGCCGAAACACCCGACGCCGTGATAAATGACCTCGCCGACCTCAACCCCACCGCCCAAAAACTCTTCAAATAACCGCGCAGAAACATTGATGTCCTGCGTACTGACTGCGTAACTTACTGGGGGGAAACCTTTCTGAAGAAAGGTTATCCCCCAGCTTTGCTTCGCAAAGCTTGACTCCATTTCCAAAGACTTTTAGCGATTTTTTGGCGAGGGTGTCATCAATTTCCCGGAACGCATAAAGCTTATAGACTTGTGCGTTCTTTTTGGGGTCGATGGCACCCTCGCCAAAAAACATTAAAAGTTTTAGGGAGGGAGTTTGAGGGATGACCCTTTTTCAAAAGGGTCTCCCTCAACAAATCACGCAGACGGCACACGGGACACCGATATTTCTACGCGGTTTTTATGAGTTTATCATAAAACTGTCACAGTGGGGGGTTATTATATATACAACAGGTTAGAGGGACACCTGGGCACGGCACAGCGCAGGAGCGCAAGCTATGCAAGGGTATTTCTGATAAAAAGACGTGATTAGCTTTCGGCAGTACCACACCTCGCTTCTGCCGATGATCGGAGACAACATTCAGACAGGTAAGTTGCCCAAGCTCCCGACCACATATTATTTTTTCTCCATTCAATATATTCCAATGAGAAGGGGCTGTGTGCCGAAACACACAGCCCTTTTTCATTTTTCATCAAAGCGAATTGAGCTTCTTCTGGAGCTCGATCATATGGTTACGGCAGGCAGTTATCTCGCCTGTATACTTATTGAACCACTCAACATCCATTTCATCAGGCTCCTCCTGCAGCAGCACGGCCTGAACAAGCGCCGACTGCGAACGCGAACGCTTACGCTCGATCTCCTCGATAGTCTGGCGGCAGATCTTTATTTCTTTTTTAAGCTTTCTTTTCTCACTCATTTTGCGCACTCCCTTTCTAATTACCCTTAAGATCAAGCGTTCCGATAAGCTCGTCAAGCTCGTCATAGCCCTTGTCCAGTCCTTCGCAGATATGGTCCAGGGCTGTTTTTGCATCCTCGAGCTTTCCGCTCATCTGTTCGGGATATTTTATAAGGGCGGAATACAGCTCGTTTATCGTTTTCTGTCTTTCTGAAAAATCGTCGATCAGAAAAGCGAAAGAATTTGCTGCGCTCATATAGCCTATTATCCGCCTGTAAATAAATTCGTGATCGCCCTCGGCTTTAAGATAAAAGCTTATTTCCTCGGAGACGTGACCGAGCTCGGTGGTATACCGGCTTCGGTAAGTCTCCTGCACACGTTTTGTCTCATCGATGTAAAGCCCGATGAACACCACAAGTGCGATTATCGTAATGATCGTCACGATGATAGCCGTGACCATTTTACGTTTCATTATCTTCTCTTGATTCACCGGTCTTCACTTCCTTTTGGCCAAACTCCTGCTCTGCGAGCCGGAGCTTTTCTTTTTCGATAGCTTCGCGCATCATTTTTTCGTGCTCTTCTTCGTTTTCCCTTCGTTTTTCCTCGAAGGCTTCCTTGCCGATCTTGGCGACGCTTCTCACCTCAAACAAGGCGCCTATCGCCACGATGATGATAACAAGGAGCATCAGGAGCTTTCTCGGGTCTCCGAAGGTACTGAGCCAGATGAAAAATCTTGATTTGCCGACGTATTTTCCCACGACCTTATCGGGATCGGCCTGCACCTTGTCATCGACGGGATTTGCGTCTCCCTTGGTGACGAAGGTGCCGTCATCCTTGATCTCTATTATTCTATGGGTCACAAGCTCGCCATAGACGTCGTCCTGGTCGGAATAGAAGGAAATAATATCTCCCTCTTTCAGGTCGTCGGTATCGGTCTCTTCGACAATGATATAATCTCCTGTATGGATCGACGGCTCCATGCTGCCGGTCACGACTTTGAGCATTCTCTTGCCGAAGAAGTCTGCTGCCTTTCCTCTTGCCGCACTTATCATCACATAAGCGCAGAGCCCGATCATGGCAACTATCAGAACAGCTATCAGGACATCAAATATCCTTCTTACTATTCCCTTTGCCGGTTTTACGGCTGATCCTTCCTCCGATCCTCCGTCGGATTCAGTTTTTTTTTGACCGAGTGCTTCTCTCAGCAGATCACGCTGCCGTTTTCTCTCCTGGCGTTTTCTTCTGAGCTTCTCCACCCATGTTACGTGGTACTCTCTGTACAGGCGCTTCATTTCGAGGTCTATCTCGCGCTGCTGCTCGGGAGTTCTCTGCGGCGGTGTATATGTTGGCTTCGGTCTGCCCTTTGCCTGCTGCTTCTTGCGCTTCTTGAACTTGCGGTCCTCTAACATACGCCTGAAACGATACTTGAATGTTCCGGCATACTTGCGGTAGTAGACCTCCATAGCGTCCCGCTCTTCGGCTTCGTGCAGTTTCTGCTGCTTCTTGGCCTCAAGCTCTTCACGCAGCTTCTTGTAGTCGGGATTGTCCGTATCTTCGGGTATGATATGGAACCAGTAAACGAGGATATACTGGAACAGCTTTTGCAGCAGCCTGATGGGATTCTTGGAATACTCCCAGCGGATCTCCTCGAAGGGCTTGCTCTCGATGCGCTTTCTTTCGGCTTTGAGTCTCTGGGCACGCTCTGTTTCCCGGCGTTCCTTCTCGCGCTTCTGCTGCTCGAGCTTCATCCTTGCGGCAACAGCTCTCGGATCCTCGATCTCCTCGGGGACCTCCTCGCCTTCCTCCGCCTTTTCGGCCATTTCCTCTTCAAGCGCAGCCTTTGCCTCTTCGATCTCGGCTTCGGTGACTTCCTCGTAAGCCTTCTTCTCAAGCTCGTCGCTGTCCTCTTCGGTCAGCTTCTCCTGATCCATTCCCTCGGCCTCGCCGAGCTCGGAACGCATCTTCGACTTGTTGAGGATTATGCGCTCACGCTCAGCAGCAGCACGCTCTTCTTCCTCGCGCTTGAGTCTTGCTTCTTCCTCGAGACGTCTTTGCTCTTCCAGCTTAGCCTGTCTTTCGGCTTCAAGACGCGCACGCTCGCGTTCTTCCTCTTCCTGCTCGCGCTTTTTCTGTTCGATGAGCTCCTGTATCCTGCGCTGCTCTTCTTCCTGCTCGCGCCTGATCCTCTCGCGTTCTTCGCGTTTGGCTTCCTCGATACGTCTCTGCTCCTCGAGCTTTCTTTCCTCTTCGCGGCGGACTCTTTCTGCCTCTTCCTCGGCCTTGAGCAGTTTAAGTCTCTCGGCCTCACGCTCGGCAAGATAGGCTTTCTCGATCTTGATGACCTCGCCTATCTGATCGAAGACCTGCGTCATATTTGCAGGGAGCTTCTTTGTGAGCTTGAACTCGCCGTCCGCGGCGATATATCCAACCGCGGCCTCGGTCTGGATGCCGTAGTCGTTGGTTATCTCTTTTTCAAAATGCTTTAAGAACCTCGGCGCTATGGACTTTGATCTCTGAGTCTTCAGCTCCTCCATATCGTAGCCGTTATAGTCGGTGTAGGAGCGGAACAGCATGAGGTTCATGACTATGAGCTTATAGAAATCCTCTATATACTCGGGTTCGGGCTTGACCGCTGTATTTTCGATGTTGATCTGATAGCCGACCTTGTCATACCCCAGGATATACTGCCAGAGGGTAAGGCAGGCTTTGAGCTCAACGTTCTTCATGATAGCGTTGGTACGCATTACAGGCGGTCGGATATAGGTATTGCCCAGGGTCATACAAAGCTCCGAGCCCTTATAACCCTCGATTATCTTTTTGAGCTTTTCGACTCTCTGCCATATGGTATAGCCGTTGGCATCGACGCTGTCCAGGGTCTCCGAGGTCTCGATATTGAGCTGGATCTTCATTTTTCCGCCGGCGCCGTCGTCGATAGCGGTATCAAAGCCGAGGGTGAAGACTTCCTCGTCTCTTGCGACCTGTGCCAGCTTTTCGTATCTTGTATTGATAAAGATATAGAGCCTGTCAACAAGGGTATTTATGAACTTGTTCTCGTAGGTGAAAAGGCTCTCTTCCTTATGTACGTTAAGTATCTTTGAAGGGGTTATCTTGCCTGTGCGCTTGTCGATACTTTGTATCATATCGGTATGCTGGGCAAGATGCTTTACCGATTCTACGGTAATTTTTCTCGATCTTTCGATCGAAACTATTTCTTCGACGTCCTCTATTGTCCTGCTTGGGTTTCTGAGGACGTTATCCACATGGATCAATCCGTTCTCGATAGCTTCTACCCAGGAAACATCTATCGCCTTTTCAAGGAGCTTGCGGTTGAAGGCAAAGGTGTTCTTGCTTGCGTGGAGCAGGGAGTCGAGCGATGCAAACAGCTCGTCATCGCCGAACTCGCCGAGAGCGGATCTGAAATCGTCATACCACTTGCCGTATAAGCTGTTCAATCGTTCATCACCTGCTTTCTTTTAAGAATACAAAAATCAAAGACAATAAGAAACAGTGACTATCAGAACAGCTTCTGCAGTCTTTCGAGGTATGCTACGGATTCAGACATCTTATTCTTTCCGAAGTTCTTGTTGATATAGACAACAAGCTCTCTCAGCTCGTCACGGAGCATGGCAAGGTTCAAGGACTCGAACTTTCTGAATATCTTTGTAGCCAGAACGTAGTCTATGCCCTCCAGCTCTTCTCCGCCGCAGGCTACATAGACAGGAACGAACAGACCCATCTGTTTCAGGATACGGTTACCGAAAGCAACTCTGAGCTTTTCGATGACCCAGAGGTCCAGCTGCTGGATCTTTCTCAGGTTCTCCTGAGAGATAGGATACTTCTCCCAGGCTTCCTCAAACAGCTTTTGCAGGTGGTCGTAGCCGATGCTTATAGGCGGTGTGTCGGGTGCATCGAAAGCGATACCCTTGGCATCGAGGTTGATGGGCTGAGCACGGTCGTAGACCTTATCGGAGATAGCGTATGTAGAGTCGTCGTTATTAGCCGTACCGATATACCAGATATTCTGAGGGATAACGAGCTTGCCGTGGTCGAGGTTCATGGGGTCAGTGCTCCAGACGTTGGGCACGAGATCCAGCTCCCACTCGTCGGCATTCGGCATTTCGAGTATGGACAGCATTTCTGCGAAGTAATACTCGATACGGGCTATGTTCATCTCATCGAGGAGGATGAGGTTCACATCGTTATTGAAGCTTGAAGAATAGATCCTCTTGAGGACTTCTGTTTCGTTGAAGTTCTTTGTAAATTCGTTGAAGTATCCGAAGAGCTCTGTACGGTCACGCCAGGAAGGCTGTACAGAGGCGATAGTCGTATCGTTCTGCAAGAACTTACCGAAGGAATAAGGCAGCGATGTTTTACCAGTACCGGAGATACCCTGCAGGATTATGAGCTTTGTGGAAGCCATACCTGCAACGAAAAGCCGGATAGTTTTCTTTTCATAGTAGAGGTGCATACGCGAGCAGGCGAAATCCCTGTAGCGGTCGCAGAACTGTTCGAGGTTGATATCGTTGTCGTACTCCGGCGGAGTATAGTTCTTATAGAAGCTGTCAACTTCAAGCAGACGAGAGAATCTGCGGTCTGCGGTCTGGACGATACCGTCCTCCACCACTGCGGCTTCACCCTCGGCGGCGCTGTCATAGGGAACAGTACCGCTGCCGTCGGCAAGAGAGAGCGCACCGGAAACAGGCAGTCCCATCTGGGACACCTTCATTGCCATTATCTCATCTTTTTCCTTTGTCATTTTAAGCACCTGGCGCTGCAGGTTGGAGATCTCCTCAAGGAGGTCCTCATTGCTGACTATGGAATGACGGAAGCGGATATATTTTCTTACTGCCAGCAGGATAATGAATGCCAGCAGGATATAGACAGCTGCGACGAGAATTATCGCAAGCACGGCAAGCACCCAGCTCAGCGCGGTGAAATCAGGTGAATAGGTCTTGAAGATATCAACGTAGCTCTTGATATTGAACACCTGAACTATTCCGCGGCCGATGCCCTTGAATATGGTTGCGAATCCGCCGAGCATCTCTGAAATAAATACAAAAAACCATCTAAGAAATGCGTTCATAGTTTTCTCCGATCACTAATTATTCCTCTTTACCCTCAGAGGTGCCGTTTTCCTCACCGCTCTGCTGCGGCTCGTCCTCCGGCGTTTCCGTGTTTTCGCTCTTCTCTTCTTCGGTCTGAGCCTCTTCCTTGGCCTTAGGCTCTTCCTTGGCATCCGCGCCTTCTTCGGAGCCCTCCTTAGCCTTCTGTGCTGCGAGGTACTCTTCTATGGCACGGCGCTTGATCTCTTCCTCGTCGTCCTCGCTGATCTGGGGCTTTTTAAGCTCGATAAGCGTTGCGATGAACTTATAAAGCTCGAAGAGGAAGAACAGAGCCATGGGGATAAGTATGCAGATGAAGAAGCCCTTCTGTGTTCCGAGGAAGCGCATCACCTTGCCGAAGCCGGGTATCTTTGCGCCTGTCCACTTTCCGATGAGGTCTCCTGCCTGCACCGTGGATTCGTCGGCGATGTCGTTGTTATCACCCTTTGTAACGAAGCTTCTGGTTCCGTTGCTTTCGTTTATCTCGACGATCCTATGGGTATTCTTTACTTTGTTGCCGTCGATTATGGTCCAGAAGGTGATAACGTCATCCACCTTGAGGTCGTTCACGTCATCGACTTCCTTACAGATTATCATATCGTCGGTCTTGAAGGTGGGCTTCATTGAATCCGACTCAACTGTCATCGGGATAAAGCCCATAAGATTTGCGACTCCGTTATTCTTTCCGGAGGAAAAGACCGCAAGCGTAACGATCAACGCGAACACAAGCAGCACCCAGGCCAATACATTAACTATTATCTTTAATGCTTTTTTCATACTCTTTTCTCCTTAATGAATCATGTTGATTCCGTTATCTTGAAGTCCATTGAAAGCTTCAGTGTTCCGCCGATAAGGTCGTCGAGGCAATCGGGGTCGTTGCCTTCGAGCCAGACAACGACTGTATATTTATCCTTTGCCTGCGGCTCGAATTTTTCCCGCTCTGTACGCATTACCACTGTGGAGGACAAAAATTCGCTGTCGCAGTCGCTTTCCTTACCGGAGCCGTCCGATTTTGTCTTGCCGTAGACGGTCTTTTCTCCGTTTATATAAACAGCTATTCTTATGGCTTCGTCGATATGCTGGGTAACATTCTCCATTGTCATTTCACCTTCGTATGAAAGTGTGTCGCTTCCCGAATTGATAAGATAGAACGTATAGGCGATGTAGCTTTCGCCGTTATGGCTTCCGTTTATCATATCAATGTTATCGGGCAGGTCCTCTCCGCTTATGTTGGTCATATCGTAGATGATATCCGCATTGAGCGAAGACACGGTCTTTTCATATTCAGGCGTTTCGGATAGAGTCAAGCCCTGCCGCATCATATCATATTTATTTATTTTTACCGTAAAGCTGCCATACTTGTCATAGAAATACGAGATCGCATAAGCGATGGCGATTATCGCCACAAGTATTATTATAAGCAGCGCAAGCACCCGGGTGATTATAGCATATCGCTTGACTTCTTTTGCCGATCGGCGAAGTGCAAGGACATCTACCGTTTTATCCGGTCTTGCCTCTTGTTTTTTAGCACTCAATGCAAATTCTCCTTTATATACAAATTATCTCTCTGCCGGCGATGAAGGAGCTTATTCGGCTTCTCCGTCGTCGTTCTTTCTTCTGATATATCTTTCTGACGTATATTTGCCAACGAGTGAACCTGCGCAGTAACCGCAGCCGTACTCGTAAAGCTTTTCTGCCTGACGGCTGTTCTGCACACCGTCAGCCACCGGGATGGCGTCCAGCTCGCTGATAAAATCTATTATCGACTTCACCGCGCCGTCCGAGCGCTCGTTCTTCCCGAGGAAATGAGTTACCTCAGGCGAGAGCATAACATAGTCAACGTCGTATTCCGAGAGCTTCATCATCGGACAGGAATCCGAGCCGAAGCCTGTGAGCATAAAGTGGAAGCCCTTATTTCTGAGGTTGCGAAGGGTCAGGGCTGCTTTGCCGTCGGTCTGCTCCAGGAGCTTTGCGGAAAGGGCAAAGCACATTTTGTTCGTATTGACCTTGAACCTGTCGCAGAATCCCAGTATATTATATTCAGCTCTCGGGTTTTTCAGGTAATCCGCAGGCATATACACAGAGAGCCAGTCGAAAATGATCTCTCTCTCGATGAACTTGCTGCACCACTCAAGCGCCTGCACCAGCTCCAGCTCAAACAGGCTGATGCACTGATTTGTGATCTCCGACACATCCCGGAAATTCTCCGGCAGCATAACGCCGAGGCCGGGGGTGTTGAGTCTTGTCTGGGACTGCAGGAATGCGGCGTTTCCGCTTGATATTTCCCTGATAACACGGAAATAGAGCTCCACCGCTCTCAGTCCGCCGACCAATGTCTGATTATCCTGTTCCACGCCGCACCTCCGTTCCGAACGCATCGTTTTTTCGAGCATAGATACTCTATTCTATTATACAACATATGCACAAAAATGTCAATTATATTTCTCTAAATTTTAGACGATTTTTTTAAATTCTTAAATGAAAGCAACAAAAAAGAGGACCGGGATCTCTCACGGCCCTATAAATATTTTGCTGTGATGTTTTAAGGAGTTATCACGTCGCTGATGAGTCTTGCGTTGGTGTAAACCACCCAGTCTGTGTCGTTTGAATAAGAGAGATAACTTGGATCATCTTCATTCTCAAGCATTCCGACCTCAACATTCATTCGGTAGTTTGAATACTCGTTTCCTCTGCCCTCGAAATTATCTCCCGAGCCGCTGTAGGCCTTGAATGTTATGGGTATCTCGTAATAATCATCGGACAGAGTATTCAGATACTCCTTAGGCACGATGAACGTATATTCCGAAGCTGTCTTGGTAACGGTTATTTTCTTCGTACCTACGGTCTTTTCAATAACGGTAACTCCCGCCGAAGGTGTTGTTACAGTTATTCCTGCTGCGGACGTATCGATATTGAACAGGTCTGTATCTGCATTACCGTCGTTTCCTATCAGCTGGAAATCTGTAATATATTCGTCGAACCTCAGAGGTGTTGAATAATCGCTCTTCTTTGACAGCCAAACCTTGATCTTAACGTAATTTCCCCTGTTCTTAAGGCTGTAGTTGAAGGCGTTGTAGTATGCCGCAGTGTTGATCTGCAGGCAGTCCTCTTCTTCGCCGAGCTCATTGGCGTTGATACCGAGCTGTCCGTAATTTCCGTTCTTTCCGGTATCGGCATAAGCTGCGTTCTCTGTTGCTCTGTAATTGAAATCTACAGCCGTGATACCGCTGATATAATACTTGTAATTATGGGTAGGATCGGTATTCTTGCTTGCACGGCTTGCAGAAGCGTTGGTGCTTGACGGAGACAGGTTTGAATAGCCTATCATATATGTTCCATCGCCGTCACCGCCGTCAGACTCCGGGAACTGCTGTTCGAGCAGCGAAGCGTCATATACCATGTTTATGCTTGCCTTGATCTCCACGGTATAATCTCTGGTGATCCCGTCCGGCTTAAACTTGATGTAGTTTGTCTCCGTAAGATCCTGGGTCGCCACCTTGGAAAGAGCTCCCTTAAGGTCATAGTCGTTGGTAAGCTCGATATAATTGCTCGAGATCGTGCAGTCCTTCAGGTTGGAATCAGAGCCGAAGCTGTTTGTTACGTCCGTTGCGCTGGTCCAGGAAACGCTGTAATCCGAAGGCGTACATCTCGGGTCAAGAAGGATACCTCTTGTTCCGTTTGAACCCTCGATCTTGTTCAGCGATACCATGAAGGTCTGATAGATATGGATATAATCGTTGTTGATATACTCCATAATGTTCTTTGCAACAGCGTTGGCAGTAAAGCCCACATGAGCTGTAAGATCGGCACCGATATAATTGTTGCTTCTGGTGAGCTCCTGAACCGTGTTCGTCTCTTCAAGAGTGATATCGTTGTCGAAAAGGTTGCCGAGGAAGAGGTGAGGCGGATCCTCATCATTTACCTTAGCCGAAGGATAGGAGACATCGCTCTTGAATCTCGGGCAGCTGTCTATCTCGTAATGATAGATATTGGAGTCTGTATTGTTTACGTTTGTAAAGATGCTCAGGAAGTAATCCTCGTGGATATAACCCGTGTTGGTTACCTCAACTGCGTAATCTCCGGAACCTTCTGTATTATATTTGAGATACAGATCAGAGATCACTCCATCATCATTTTTACCGTTTTTAACACATACAGTTGCTTCCGAAGAAGGACACTCGATCAAGTGCTTATCTGCAGCGGCAGCAGTATTATTAACTTGGATAGTCATAAGATCGTTCAGCTTGGTATAGGCAAAGCCATCGAAGTTTTCCAGGTACATTCTTCCTGTATTATCCGATACGTCAGTTATGACCGTAGATGTTCGGTTCGAGAAATCGTGAGGATCATTAGTGCTTGCAAAATCGCCGTAGTAATAGCTGTCCTTATCGCCGTTGGGATCGACGAGCACAAGCTTCGCTCCTGTAGGATAGCTATCGTTGTCCGCCTTAAATGTAAGATACTTTTCTTCGTAATTTCTCATTACATTTTCGCCGGAGTTTATGGCTTCCGTCCACTCAGCTGCCGATCTGACGTACTCGAACGTTACCTTTGCGGTAACAGGGTTACCGAGGTTTTCGATCATGTTGTTGAGACTTGCAGGGTAAGCCGAAGAGTCAAGGTCGTAGGTCGTGCCCGAACTCATTCTGATATAAACATTGTAGTGCATCATCTTCTTTACCACCACAGGGATGTAAAGATGATAAGCTATGTTCGAGCTGCCGGGGTCCTTGAACTGTACATCTACAAGAGAGATCTGCCACGATGTATTATCAACCTCGGTGGTGGTGATATAGAAGCCCCTTTTGCCAGTAAGTAAAGTAGAACTTGTTCCTGCAGTATTGTCGCGCTTCAAAGAAGCCTCGCCGCTTTGCTGCTGCCATTCTTTATCGTCTTCATCGTATTTCCACTTGCTTATATTCACACTGTAAACGTCGTTCAGATCGAGTTTGCCGTATTCGTAATTCGTGTTCGTAAGCAGGCGGATATAGTTTGTCAGAACAGTGTCGCAGTAGGTGTCGTTGACAACGAGAACCGGGAAGTCCTTACCGCCGGCGGTGAGATAAGCAGAGGCATTGTCGGTCTGCTTGGTGAACTCGGACATATTCGCAGCAAGGAAATCGCGCAGATCGGCGTAAGCCGTGCTGTCGGCTGCGATGCCCGTGTTCTGGTAGCGCTTGTTGTTTGTCGTGCTGCCTATCGCCTCGAGGATGGTCTTCGCGGTAGAGCCAATGTATCTCAGGTCGCTGACGCCGTCACCGGTGAGGTATTGAGTTGCGGAGATATCATACTTAGGCGAAGTAGTAACATATGGGAAATTCTCATTCTCAACTGTGACTGTAGTAGTTACTCCTGCCGTCGTTGTCTCTGTTGTTCCGGGGCTGTCGGAATAATCGCCATATACGATAGTTGTTTCTGGGGTGCTGCCATCATTTTTGTCAACAACAGTCGTTGTTTTGGAACGCATAGTAGTTACATTTGTTCCGCTCGGGAGGACATTCGAGAACATCTCGTTTCTTCCGGCGTAAACAGGTTTATCTTCCGAGTCTGTTCCTGTCTTCTTGTTGCCGGCGTTGTTGTAGTCGGCGAAGACTACGTAGCCGTTGTTGCCGCTTTCATCTGTTCCGTAAAGATTTGCATTGTCTGCATAGCTCACTGCGCTTGCTGATGTCCACGTTGAAGTATAGGCTTTACCAACAACATCCTCGGTGATCTTAGCATTTGAGCCCTGACGTGTAAAACCTACAATTTTAATACAGTTAGCAGGCGCATGACCGTTTCTTCCGCAAACAGCGCCCTTGTTCGTGCCAATAACATTCACGTCTTCTGTATAGATATTATAACCATACAAATAATAATTTGCGGCAGTAGCATAACCTTTATTACTTGCATCTTGAGCTGGAGCAGTTCCGATTTTATCATGTCCATGCCCATCATTAAGGTTGCCAAGTAATCCACCAGCCGAACCTGTTGAATCTTTGCTTTCAACTTTGCAGTCTGATATAGCATCGTTAACCAACATTAAAATATGGTCGTTAAAGCCACACCCTCCGTATGTTGAATTGTCTCCCCAACTGCCAACATAGCCGCCTGCATATCCATAGCCTTCTATTGTGTATTTAGCAATATTACAGTTCTGGATGGTAACATCGAACATATCCTCTTTTCCGGAGCCTAAAAATCCTCCGGCAGTGCAGAACTTCTTTTCTGCTGATTTTGTATATGCACCTGTACTTTTAACTGTTGCATCAGGCAGGGTGCAAACAACAGACACATTTGAAATTATTGATGTTTTTCCAGCGTTGTCTGCTCTTGTTTTACCAGTATTTCCGGATGTTGCCCAATGTCCGGCAATTCCGCCGGCAGCAAAGTTTGCATCTATTGAAAGATTATATACCGTACAGTTCTGCATATCAAGATACGCTCTGTTCAGGATCCCAAACATTCCACCGGTATATATATTCGCTTTTTTGCAAGAAATAATTGACAAAGCACTCTGTTCGGTGCTTCCGACATTAGCATTCAATAAAGTTATTTTATTATTTCCTGCGCGG
Organism: uncultured Clostridia bacterium; assembly: GCA_947169055.1. Lineage (GTDB taxonomy): Bacteria > Bacillota > Clostridia > Oscillospirales > Ruminococcaceae > FB2012. The sequence goes on along the minus strand of CAMVOF010000008.1, from coordinate 13,730 downwards.
CAAGTTCCTATCAATCCGCCAAGTCCGTAATTGTAAAAGTTAGCATCATTAAGAGTCAGTCCGCTATTGTTAATATTTTCAAATTGACTTGTCACTTCAACAATATCGACCTTGTGGTTGTTAAAATCAAACGAGGATGCTCCTTGATAATGTCTGCCAATAAGACCGCCCGTTACAGCACCGCCGTGAACTCTAATCTCGTCCGAATCATAACCTTCATCATTTGATAAGGTTATTTTTCCTGACGGAAGATTACCGATCATTCCACCGGTATACTTTGGTCCCTCAACCTTGATATTATTCAATGAAACTGATTTTAAAGTTTGATCAGCCGTAGCTGAACCGATCAGACTCCCCGCAGAAAGCACCCATTCTGTGGTTTCAACCTTATAATTTGCTGTAGTATATGGATACGGATCACCATTGGTCTGGATCACATCCGTTAAAACATTTCCAGTCAAATGAAGTTTTTCAAATGTTGCAGCCTGTGGCTGATAATTGAACAACCCCACTCCTGTTCTGTTGATTTTATCTGCGGCATTTAGCGATGCGTTACTATTGCCGTTTTTAACAGCGCCTGCATCTTTAAGCGTTTGAAAATCTGAGAATGCTCCATAATAATCATAAAGATCCTTGCCCTTATGATAATAATATACACTTGTATTCTGAGATATCGTTGCACCGTTTCCAGAAAGCTTTGAAGCATATAGATACAGATCTTGATACAGCTCATAATAAGTTAAAGATTTAGGTGTGCCAGAGGGATGGTCAACATATTCTTTTTTTATCGTCATATAATTATTTCCAATACCCTTATAACCGTCAGGGAGATAATATACAACATTTGAAGCCTTGCCGGAATTTATAGTTATTTCAGTTGTATTAGTGCTATATGCTATGCACTTAGCATAATACTTGGTGTTTTCAACCGTATAATTCTTAACAATATACGGTGTGCTCATCACACCAGTCTTATCCCAATTGTAAACATCATCATACGAAGGATCGGAAGTATTCGGAGCTGTGCCGACCGTCTTATAGTCAGAATTGCGGGTCATGCAATAAGCGGTGTAGTAGCCCATGCGAGACTTGGTAGTTGTAATATCATAAGCAGATTTGCCGCTCGCTGCAGCAGTATGTGCAGTACTACTTCCAACATCATGGAGACTGTTTGAATTCAAATTCCAATCAAGCATACCAATACCGCTGTTGACAATTACAGACATAAGGAAGAACGCCTGAGCACTATCTGCTGTGATCTTCTTTCCGCTTGTTACACTAAGCTTTGATTCGCTTGTGCTGATATCCGCGATCGAATAATTCTTTGTGCCGTTGCGCATGGTAACTCCCACAGTTGTTCCTGTGTAGTTATCAATATCATCAACTACGGTAAATCCCGAACCGTCAAAAACAACTCCCGAACCGTCGCCGTATTTTCTCTTGCCGTCCTCGAACGGTCTGTAAGCATCGCTCTCCGTTACGGCATAACCATTCAGAACCCTACCGATGATAGGATTCACATAGAGCCATTTCTTGTTTGTGGATGACGTTACGGTGCCTGTGCCGTCGCTGAATCCGGACAGATTAGAAGCGCTGATACCTGCCTGACCGCTTGCAGCCGTACCTGTCATTTCCCTGAATATGAGGCCGCCGTTTACCACAACGCCCACATAGCCGCCGATCGGCACGAGCTGCGCCTTAGTCGCAGAATTTGCATCGATAATAGTTCCGGTAAACTTTACCTCAACGTCGTCAATTATGTTATCGCCGCCGAGTATCTGGCCGATTACTGCGCCGTAGAACGCGCAGCGAGCACCGTTTGCCGAAGAAGTATCATAGTTACCGCTCGAGGCAAACGGGAGGCTGTTTTTCTGATACAGAACACGAGTCGAAGCCGACGGGACATTGACGTCGAGCTTGAGGTTATAAATTACACTGCCGTTGCTCGAAACTATAAGCGGATTTGGTGTCTTGTTGTATATCGTATTACCGCTGCCGTCTATGACACCGCGGAAAACGTATTCCTCAGATACATCGCTCGATATGCCGGGGAAAGTGCTTTCAAGAGTAATGGTCGCGTTGGGGTCGAGCTTATAGTATGCGCCTGCAAGGTATTCGGCAAGCTGAGCACCGGTAATAGTTGTTGAACCGGTCTCAGTCCATGTTGCTGTGTATCCGCTTCCGCTTGTGCGAGTATATACCAGATGACCGGAAGCGTCAGTTTTATCAGAACACCATGTTGAAGTGAGAGATGCCGGGACTCTTATAGTTGTAGTTTCATCCGCACCATTTATCAGGTTTGCAATGGTTGTCAAGTCTCCGCCCTCTGTAATGATATAAGGATCATTATAAGTGCCGCAGCCGGTAAAGGTCGCACCCTTTATGTTAACTCGGAGCTCATGCGTTTTTGCGGATGCTTTATAGCCGGTCGTCTCGCCCGAATAAGGCTTGACATACTTCATGAATCCGGAAGTAAAATCATATTCCGAAGATACGTTTGCTGCGCTATCAGGGCGAACGTATCTTTCGGTAGTAGTTGCAGAGGTTTCCCACGAACCATAATACTTCTTCTGCTTGCCGTCATTTTCAGCAGAGCCTTTTATCTCATAGCCATAGGTAACATTACGATACGAAGTGCTGTCCCAGTCCTGTTCGTAGGTGAAGTTATAAACGCCCTGAGAACCGGAGCTGTCGGCATAGCAAAGCTCATCCAGCAGTATTGCCTCTTTGAAAAGGCAGCCTGTGGAGTTATATATCGTATTTAGTCCGGAAAGAGCCGTTACGCCTGCGGAATCTCTTCCATCGAGCTTGATATTCTCGAAGGAGATCTTGAGGTTCTGAGCTGTTGTTGAGCCCATTTTACCAAGCAGTGAGCTTGCGATAAAAGTCGAAGCACCTGCGCCCTTTGAGGAATACGCATTGGTATTCTCAATAGAGGTCTGTCCTGCGGTCTCGTTCTTGAAGGTTATAGTAGCATTGCTGCCGGCCTTATTTATAAGCAGAGGAGCATAATCATAAGTTCCCGAGCCGCCGTGTTTTGTAGCGCCGAGATTATCTACCTTTATTCCTGCAAGCTTAAGGCTTTCGATCTTGACTTCGGCAGGATCGATCGAAGAATCGCTCGAGACTGTGCCCCTGACAAGAGCACCGGAACCATTGTCGGTATAATCAACATTCACAGTACCGTAGAGCTCCGTATCCTGGACCTCGAGTGTGCCGTTTACGTTGCGGAACAAACCGTTCTGCATCGTATAATGCTGAGTGGTGTTATCGAGAGAGAGGCGAACGTCTCTGTTTGTCGAATCGTTCTCTGTCTCATCGAATTCTGTGTTATAAAGCGTATATTTGCCTTTTATCGTGACCGAATCTGCGGAACGTATATCAACGGGATAGTAGCTGTAGCCCCTCATGTTGAATTCAGAATCGGACGAACCGATAGTGTCAGTATATGAGCTATTGAAATAACCCTGTATTGACGGATGCGCATATTCCTTAACGCTCCACATAAGGAAGTTCTGCACGTTGCCGGAGGGTGAAGATCTATAAGCATCAAGGTTATAATAATACCTTGAATTACTGTTATACTTCTTTGCAGAATTAGAACCTGCATAGTTTGTCTGGTGCTTGTAGGTGACGCCGGTGTTAGCCGAATCATTTGTACCCATTTTCAGCTTCTTGGATTTTTCATCGCCGGAAGAATAGGTGTTTATCGAAACTATACCCTGTCCGTTGGCAAGGACGTCGGCGTTGGGGCCGGTCTTTGCAACGAGCTCATCAAATACTGTAACAGCCGAAAGGCTGAGGGTATCTCCCGTTACAGTGAAAGCGCTCGGAGCAAGCTCGAGATAGATCGCAGAGGATTTTACCGAATCCGGGTCTCCCCATGTTTCTTCGTCGTTCTTATAATATCCTTCGTTAACTATCAGTCCGAAGGAAGCAGCGTTGTTTGCAGTAACATTTATCGCCTCGATATCTATGCCGCCGGTGTTGGCCTTCCAGTAGCCTGTAGCAATGAGCATCAGGCCTGCTGCTTTGGTGCCGGAATTGGATACAGAAGGTGCAGAAGAGGTGCCGACCTTAAGGCCGTTGTCAGACGTGAACTCAACATCCGTCTTATACCAGGCATAACCAAGCAGACCTCCGCAAGTGCCGCCGGCAGAAACGGAAAGCCCGTCTATTTTCAGATTCTGGATATTGACCTTTCGGCCGCTGCTCGGGTTCGTGTTTGTTGTGATAACGCCGATAGCTCCGCCCATCTGGTGAGTAGCTCTCGTATCGTTTGATACAACAGAACCCTTTAGATCTGTATTGGTAAGATTGATGGTAAATGTATCGCTTTCGTTAACGAGACCGATAAGTCCTCCGATATGAGCTCCGCTGCCGTTATTATAATTCGTTGAATTACCTGTTATAGTGCCGGAATATGTGCAGCCGGTGATCTCAACAGTGCCCGCAGAGGTAAGATGGCCCACAAGTCCGCCAATATTATAGGTGTTGAAGCTGCCGGCGTGGTTGATCGCAGCACCTGACTTTATATCAACACCGTCAAGAGTGAGGCTTCCCTTAGCCTGACCCACGATATTGCCGACATACATATTGTCAAGAGCTTGGGTCTTTATACTGCTCGATGCGGAAATATTCAGGTTGCTTATCTGAGCGGCTGTGCCGCCGTTGTTTTCCGTCTTTCCGAACAGACCGATATAGCTGTGCTTGTAAACTATTCCGTTGCCGTAGCTTGAACTCTGAGAATAGCCGTACTCCTGTCCGGTAGAAAAAGTGATGCTCTTGTTGTTGCCGTTGAAGGTGCCTTTGAATGTAATGTAATCATCAGGATGATCTGTATTGTTTATATCATCTCTTGTAAGGCCAGTAAGACCTGTGCCGGTGAGAGCGATGTCCGCCGTAATAGCGAGGGACGAACTGAGCAGAGCTGAGCTGAGATTCGTTGTGCCGGAGGTATGGATAACACCCGTTGACTTGGCAGCATCGTTCAGCTGTATATTAAGGGCAGTTCTTGCAAAGTCATTTACAGTTCCCATAGAAGGAACAGCCGCTGCAATAGTAACATAATGGTCAGTACCAATCGTGCTGTAATTTGTGAACAGCTCGCTAAGAGTAAGGGTACCGCCGTAGTTGAGAACTTCGCCCCATGAGCCGATATCGTCTATCTTCTGTCCTATAGTCTGTCTCTTGAGCTTCCAAATAACATTAGTAGGTGTTCCGGAAACATCTTCAACTGTCGTATCTGCGAACACAAGGCCGCAGTCTCTGTAGCCTACGATCTGGCCGGACAGTGCCGAAGCGCTTGTAACATTCGCTGCGCCTCTCAGGTCGGTAGTACCTCTGAGTCTGAGAACACCGTTTGCAAGACTTCCGACTACTCCGCCGAAGGTATTGTCGGTGGAAACTCCGGAATAATCAATATCGTTTTCACCGGATACATCTATAAAGCCCAAAGGAGCTGTGCCCACAAGGCCGCCGAAGCTGCCTGTACCGTTAGCATTATTGGAATTTACCTTGACACCCGAGATGCTGACATATGTGCTTCCGCTGACCTCTCCCACAAGGCCGCCGTAGTGCTCGACCGCACCGGATCTGTAAGCAGTGATCTGCTTTGAGGCTGTAATGGTCAAAGCCTTGGCAAGGTTGGAAGAGGTATATTTGCCGATAAGACCTCCGAAGCTGCTTGCCGGATCGGACTCCATATGCTTGACATTTACAACGGCATCGTCTGTGGAGCCTTCGATGGTGATATTGTATGCCGACGATACTTCTCCGAAGACAGCACCGCAGTGTCCCGTACCGTTGACCCGGAGCATATTATCTCCTTCGGTCTTGAGGGTGATCTTGCTGCCAAGGGTATATGTTCTGTCCTCGCTGGGCGAGAAATATCCTGCAACTCCGCCTGCACCATTTGAACCGGTCACGATCTGGTTTATCTCATAAGCGGCGGTGTTGTTATATACTATCTTTCCGCCGTTACAGCTTCCGACTATACCGCCGGCATAGCCCGATGCGGCAGTTATCTGATTTCCTGCCGACTGTGGATTGACAACGTTCTGGCCAAGGGTAAGGGTCGAACCCGCAGCCATAGTTCCTACGAGACCGCCTGCATTACCAGAGCTTGACGATCTAACGGAATAAGCGCCGGTTGCATTAGCTCCGGAGACAGTTATCTCGCCTATAGTGAGCTCTGCGCCGGCTGCCATAGTGCAGCATACAAGGCCTGCATCTCCGGGAGCCACGATGTTTGCTGTGATATCACCGGAAGCGTCGCGTCCTTTGTTGTTATGGACGATGGAAGTCACATTGACCTTTGCATCCGCTTCTATCGTTCCGATATATCCTGCAAAGTCAAATACATCATACTGACCGGTCTGTCCCGCAACAGCTATCTTGTTGTACTCGAAGCTAAGCTCGGCAGGATCGGTATTTCCGCTCTTGTGAATAATATGCTCCGCAAACAGCGGCGAATCGTCTGTAGCCTGTGTTCTCGTGAACTTGAGAGTCTGGGCATTTGCAGAATTGTCAACTATCTGAACATCGTCGGTGACATATCCGAACATCGTATCCGGGAGGTTGAAGGAGATGTCTCCCACAACGATCTTGCCCTCGAAGGCTGCTTCGGGAGTTGTTGCCATTGTAACGAAGGGATCACCGTTAAGGTTCTTGAACTCACCGCTTGTGGAGCCCGAACCGAAGGCGAATACAAGGACATCCTGCTTGTTTTCCGCGGTATAGCCTCTTGCATAATCAACGAACTGAGCAACGGAATTGAAGCTGTGACGTGCACTTGAAGCCGTTGATGCCACTGCATAAGCCTGATAGGTCATAGCGTCGGATATCTCTTCGATCCTCTCGCCGATCTCGCTTGTAGGCATGACTCCAAAGCCCAGCATCAGTGCCGTAGCAAAACTGATGATGCGCTTGTTAAAAACGCTTATTCTTTTGTTCCGTTTCATCTTTTTCATAATATATCCACTCCTGCTTTTGGGTAAAGCGGTCGCGGCGCTTATTATCTATTTATCTGCGCCAAGTCAAATATATCTGTAAATAATCAAGCTGCGGTATCTGACGAAGGCTTTTCGTCATACTGAGCAAGCTCTATACAAGCAGTGCTGACGTTCGTCATCTCTGCAAAGCTTGCCGGGTGATACGAATTGTTTTTATACAGCTGCAGGTCATATCTGTTATTTCCGGTCACATCGGGATCGGCAGCGATCCTGATAGATCTCCAGGTGCTCCGCCCCGACTGCTCTCCGCAGTAATTATTCAGTTCGGTAACTTCGGTATAGGAAGCTGCAAAGAAATCGTTGATCTCTATCTTTGAAGGATCATAGCAGAAATACAGCCATTTTTCGCCGGTTCCCGATATCGTATAGTTGAATGCATCGTAACGATCCACGCTCACCGAGGTATTATCCGAGAAAGCACCGCTCCAGCCCATAGGTCTGAAATCGGGGTTGGTGGCTATACCGATAGCTGCCGAGATATTTTCAAGGTCGGTATTTGACGGGTCTGCTGTTATCTTCACGCAGTAATCGTCGGTATCGAGCTTGATATTCCTGAAGGTCACTGTCCATTCATGAGAATTCTTGATCTTTTCACCGCCGCTTGTTCCGGCGATCGTATAATTTGCTCCGGGTCCGAACTCGCCGGAAAGCACAAATGCGCCTGCCGTAGGATCCCAGCCGAGGGTAACGGAATCTCCGCCCCTTGACACCGTGATGGTTGCTGTATTGTCTTTCAAGGTCTCAAGCTTTGCAGCATCGGCAGCATAGTTAGCATCATCGGGATCTGTAGTATACAGCGTGCCGTCAAGATGTGCAAGAGCCATTGTGATCTTATATTCTATATCTCCGTTGTATATCTCTTCGGAATTATAGTTTCTGAGATCGACAATAAATGAATATGTCTTGTCATCTCGGGCAGATGTATAATACGATCTGATATTATCGCCGAGGCCGAGGTAGTTCGATGTGAACAGACCGCCGAGGCTTGCAGAAGGAGCGATAACTCTTTTGATCTTATTGTTTGCTTCGTCATACTCAGCGTGTGTGATAAGTGCTGTCAGTGCAACAGAGGCAGCTATAAGCCATATAAGCGCCCATTGCTTTTTAAACAGCTCTTTGATCTTTTTGATCTTTTTTATGCTCATAGAAGCCTCTCCTTTCATAGATTTTTTGCCGCTGCCAGCGCTTTATCAGGACTGCGCTTTTACCGAAATGTAGATGATATCCGTTTCTTTAAGGTCGTTGTCGAGCTCGCCGGGATCCCAGGTGACTCTCAGGATGAACGTTCTTGCGAAGGCTTCCTTTTCGAGGTTGTTGCTTCCGGGGATAGCCGAAACGTTTCTTGCCTGGCAATAGACCGGCTCCGCATCCTTATGCACAGTCGAATAAGTATCGTATGTCGAGCTGTGGTAAGTCAGATCTGCGTCCTCGTTCGAGTTTGAATCCCAGGAGCGGTTGAGATAAGTCAGGTTGTATTTTCCTGCAACTGCCTCGCCGCCGTCGGTCTCGGAGGTGTCTATCTTGTAATACAGCGTTTCGCCGTATGAAGCATCGTTATGATACTGGCTGCCGGAAACCGACGGAAGGTTTGAATCCACGCCGCTCTGGTTGAGGGTGTAGGTGACAAAATCCGCTTCGGAATTAGCTGTCTTCGTTACCTCGCTCTCGAGCAGCTCCTTTGCGGAATAAAGCTCATAGGAAAAGGGGTTGTTCGTCGTGTACGCGAGCTGTATAGTAAATTTGTTGACAGCCTCGCCGGTGACGCTGAAAACATAATCCTTGTGGGTTATCTTTGTTGTACGGCTGCTGCTGTCATATACAGGGTTGCCGTAGCCGTCAACGATGTCGTCCTCGGCGTCGATGCCGTTTATCTCGAAGTTTATGCTGTCCTCGCGGTGAGCAGCGTTGAGGTAGAGCACGTTAGGCGCCTCGATCTTCTGCAGCTTGGCGATCCTTCGCTGATAATTGAACCAGGCGACAGTGGGGATAGATACCAGGAAAACGATAGTAACGATCAGCGCAGCAACTATCTGCACTCTCTGCTTGGCAGGCATTCCCTTAAAGCCGCCGATCATCTTCTTTACAGCTGTCATATCCTCACTTCCCTTCCGTTCAGATTTTTATTGTTTATGATCTCAGCTGTGCCGTCAGCAGGACGAGGGCGTAGTCGATATTTGCGCCGATAGCTGTGTCTGCTGCGTTGTAGCCTGTGCTGAGTGCGCTGTATTCTTCGTTGTAGGATTCGCCGGCTTCTTTCTTGTCGTAAAGGCTGCCGAGCTTTGCGGAAACGTTGGCCGTTCCCTTGAAAACGCTTGATGCGTTGGCTATGAGATAAGCCGTCACTGCCGAACGGTCGTTTGTTTCGCCTGTGGAGTCGAGGACTACCGTTACTCCCGGCTTTATGTGAGCCGTGTCGGTAGGCTCGAGTGCCAGCTGACCGAAGGTGTTGGGCCATATCCAGTAAATGACCGCATCGTAGCCGCCTTCACCGTCCGAAGTAGCTGTGAGGGTAAAGTCGCTGGGGTCGCTGATAAAGCCGTGGAACCGTTCCGTTGCTCCGGAGCCCGTATGTCCCGTGAAGAACATCAGGTGAGAGCCGAGGCAGTCAGCCGCCTCCTTTGCATTGGAATCGTCGGAAAGCGAAGTGATCTCGTCAAGGTCGGTAACGACCTGGATCTGCGATCTGCTGCTGTCTTCGTCATAGGAATCTGCCATTGAGGTCTCGGCGACGAAGGCCCTGACATCGAGGCTGAATTTTATATTTCCGGGGATATTCGGGTCGTCGGTGAGTATCTTGAATTCAAGAGCGCCCTTGGATCCCGGCCTTATAACATCGCCGTCATCGCCGGAAACTCTCCAGCGGATAGTGTGGCCTGTGGCTGTGGCGTTGGTCGTGTCGAGAGTGGTCTGGCCGTAGGCGTTGTCGTCGATGTAGGAATAGAGATCGCTGTAGGCGATATTTCCGCTTCCCGAAACGCTCAGCTCAAATCCCTGATTACCTGCTCTAACAGCCATACTGTTTGCACCGACATTTTCATTCATAGCAAACCAGGCAATAGTTGCGAAGATCACCACAACGAGCAGAAGGACTGCCATTGCGCCGAGTTTTATAACTCTTTTTTTTGTGTTTTTTCGCTGTTCAGCTGCTTGATTTTCAGTCATCCTGCTCACTCCTTTCGGCTCATTTGCGTATATTTACCCTATTCTAATAATACTCTATTTTATTATACAACAAAACGCGCAGTTTGTCAAGCAACTGCGCGCTTTTCTACAATATGCACAAAATTGGTATAGTCATTTTGTGATTGAAAAAATCACATATTATTTTGCGGTAAAATCAGGTAAAAAAAGTCCCCTCCGAAGAGGGGGCTTTTGATTGTGATTAAGAGTTGATTTAACTAACTGTTCAATTAGTCGATCGCGAATGTGAACTCAGCTGTAACTTGGCTCAGGTCAGTTGCGTTATCGGTATATGCAGAAGCATCAGTACCGTCGAAGAACATATATACGTCCACATCGATCACTTCTGTCTTATTCGGACTAATAGCAGTATCGATTATAGCCTTACCGCCAGAAACAGTCATTGCTGTTGAATTTGCAGCTGCAAGCCACTGATGATTTCCTTCCGTAATTAAAGCGCCGCTTCCGTCATAAAGTGCATATTTTCCACCCGAAACGAAGAGAAGTCTTACAGAAGCTGCAATAGTATTTGTTCCGCCGTTAATAGTAACACTATCGATCTTAAGATTTTCACCTGTTATGTCAGGAGATACGTTACGGATCGATAACTTCTGTGTCAGAACATACAGATCTTCGTCTTCGATGCCAAGATATGCTGCTCTGTTAGACTCTGTCTTAGCAGGTGTTGTCTGCGCGGTAAGAGCTTTTGCCGTTGTAGTGTTGGTCACTTCTGCATTAGCGTGATTTGAGCTTGCAGCCCATCCCCACGAAACAGCGTTTGCGCTTGAGATAGCAGTAGGTGTAACGAGCTTCAGCTTAACAGGTGTAGCAGAAGCTCCAGATCCGATCGTGGTATCCGGAAGTGTCCAGTTAGCAGCTTCCCCGCCAACTGCGGCAGTATGAAGAGTATTATAATAATCTGTTCCGTTAGCGCTTATCTCAATGATAGCGTCTGCCGACTTAGCAGAAATCTGCATCGTGCTTACCGATACTTCCTTATTCATGGAGAACCATGCGTATGTTGCTGTGGACAGCATTACTGCTGAACATGTCAGCATTGCTATTGCGGAGAATAGCCTTTTTCTTGTTGTGTTTTTAGTCTTTTTCATATCCATTTTCCTTTCATAATTTATTTCGTCTATTCTCAGCCGGCGCTTCGCCGCGGCTGTCGATATACGATGAGTATTATTCTATGTTCCAATTATACACCGTATTGGTCGATTTGTCAAGGATTTCCGGTACCTCTGTAATAAGTTTAGAGAAAGTAACAAATTGGCGGTCCGGGTTTAAGCAAATTCACCAAATTAGTAGTTTTTTAATTTAACTTATACAAAAACAAGGGCTGCGATCAAGAATATTTATTGGTTTTGTTTAAAGGTTGAACATAAGTTTAAACAAATCTGTGTATTTTACACAGCCGCCGGATACAGCTGCTTTTCATTATAGTATATGACCGAAAGCAAAGCCCTGCTGTCTCCCGAAGCTCCGGACAAGCGGCTTTTGCAGCGGGACTTGGCAAATATGTACAAAATATAAACAAGGCCCGGGAAGCTGAACTTTTTGCTTTGTGCATCAGAACAGCTTATCCTTATCTGCGCCGAGGACTTTCAGGATATTTAGCATCATCGGAAGGTCTGGAAGGCGTTCGCCGCTTACCCGCCTTGCCTTGACACAGACAAACAGATCAAAACCTGTGGATACAAATAAGCGTCCGCACTTTTGACGGTACGGGCGCTTATATTTTTGAGGTCCATTTCCGATCCTCAATTTGCTGTTTTTATCAGCCGTCTCCTCCGGCGAATGTCGTCTCGTCGGGTTCTAATCCGCCGCAGTCGCTGGTCACGATAACGTCATCTGCATCAAACTTTATTATCTCCAGTTCGGGAGAAGAATACTTGTTCTTTTCCATCAGTTATTGCCTCCCGGGAAATAAGCCTGTGCTGCCTGCCAGTAGCAGTAGAGCGCCTTGCAGACGTTCTTGAGCTCAGCCTTGTTGGACAAAGTCAGAACATCGAAGCAGTAGGACATGGGGTTGTAGGTGACGCTGCCGCCGTTAAATGTCAAAATGAAGTCGCTGCCCAGTTCTTTTGCGCTTATGCCTCTGATACGGGCTATGACATATTTGTCGGTGGTCTCTCTATCGACTCTCCTGCCCACGCAGGTGAAATCTGTTTCCTCGCCCAGCGTCTTGTCGAAATACAGCGAGAGGGTCGTTTCGGATCTAAGGGAAAGAGTTGCTCCCACAAAGGGCACTGCCTCGGTATCAATATAACTGGACTTATTTATATCAGCCGCAGTAATGCTATCCGGTGCGCTTCTTTCGGCATCGGTCATATACTCAGTATCGTTTGCAGCCGTGCCGGGAACTTTGAAATATGTCTGTGCAGCTGCACCGTAGTTGAGCAGCGATTTTACAAGAGCAACGCCCTTTTCTATTTTAGCCTCGGGGAAATAGTCTCCGGGAGCAGCAAGCAAGCACTCGGCATATACCTTAATGGAGAATTCGTATTCCTCGCCTTTCACTCCGTCGATATCCATCTGAGCTGTGATGGTGGAAGCAACATCCTTGGCGGTGACTCTGCACTTGAACTTGTAGTAGGTCTTGTCTCCGATGGTTTCGGAGTTTTCGAGGACATCCTTTACATATACCTTCTGTGTCTCTGTCTCGCCGGGAACTGTGAATTCCATATAGGCAGTGGTACTTGCCTTCAAGGGCTCCGAAAGCTCCATATAGAAGTTCACGCCTATCTCTCCGTCGAGGCTGATAGAATGTCCGTAGAGGTGTGCGCCGAGATCTATCGGTGCAAAGGCCACGTTGACCTTGCTGAATTTGCCGTTACCCTGGCTGTATTCATTATATTTTGAATAATGCTCAGAGGGAACATAGCAGATCGTCGTATGTGAAGATGCTTCACCCGAAAAATCGTTGCAGCCTAAGTCCTTCCAGGTCAGGTTTTTCGGATCGGCATAGCAGTAGATCTCCGCCAGAGAATCGCAGCCCCAGAATGCATCTCCGTCATAATCATCCTGTCCCGAGGCGATACCTGTCAGTGTGGCAGGAAGGATCAGCGTTTTCATTTCCCCGCAGTATTCAAAAGCATGATCCCCTATTGTGGTGAGCTTTGTGCCCGAAAGATCGGCAGCCAATAATGCCACACAGGAACTGAATGCACAGTTTCCGATCGTTTTCAATTCTGCGGGAAAATGAACGCTTTCAATTCTTCCGCAGTAAGAAAAAGCATTATCACCGATGCTTTGAACGGAATCGGGAAGATCGACCTCTGTCAGATTTCCGTCATTTTCAAACGCACCGTTCCCTATCGTTACAAGCTCGTCGGAAAAAGCTATGCTTTGAAGGCTTTTGCAATTCTTGAAGGCGTCTGTTCCTATTGAGGTCACGGAATCAGCCATTGTAACGCTCTGTATTGATCTGTTTGATTCATGGTCGTAGAATGCTTGGTTTCCGATCTTAGTAACGCCGTCATCTATATTCGCACTTGGAACGACAACGATAAGCTCTACTTGAGTATCCGTGAT
>CAMVOF010000007.1:0-29771 GCA_947169055.1 uncultured Clostridia bacterium | reverse complement strand
GGTGAGCTACGGCGATTTCTGGAGCGTGCCCACCGCTGCTGCCTGCGAGAGGCTGCTTGAAAGGGAAAAGCTGCCCCAGGCCATAATCTGCGCCAACGACACCATGGCTGTGACAGTCTGCGATTCTCTCTCCAACGCAGGAGTCAAGGTGCCGGAGGAAGTTGCTGTCACGGGCTTTGACGGCATTGTGGATATAAATTTCTTCTCGCCGAGGATAACGAGCTGCCTCTGCTGCTACGGCGACATTGCACAGAAGATATGCGAGCTGCTCTGTCTTGAACCCGAGGAGATCGAAAAGACCAAGTACATCCCCATTATACCCAGAATGGTGATAAACGAGAGCTGCGGCTGCTCGGGAGGAACTATCGTAAATGTTTCAAGGCACATGAGCGAACTGCACTCCCGTTTCTACAGATACAAGGAAGAGGAAAAGACCTTCAACGAGATCGGCGTTCGCATACTCTCCAGCGAGAATCTTCAGGCTGCTGCAAACGAGCTTGCCACCAGCGTTATCTACAACACCCGCTGTATGCTCAAGAAAGAATGGACGGACGACACCATCGATCCCTTCGCCGTGAATTTCGAGAGAGGCTTCGGCGACACTCTCTGCGTATTTTTTGACTCCGATGCTCCCACGCCTTTCGTGCCCCATGACTTCCCTGCCAAGGGACTTTTCCCGGGGCTCGAGGTAGCTCTTTCCACGGGGTATCCCATAATCTTCACCTCCATAAACTTCCTCGATGTGCCCATGGGCTATCTTGTTATAAACTATCAGAACTACGACATAACGAACTACGAGAAGATACCGCAGATGGTGAATATGCTCAACAACTCGCTGGGCGCTTACCGAACGATGCGTTATCAGAAGCACATCACCGAGCAGGTGCGTATGCTCTCGCAGTACGACCAGCTGACGGGTCTGTTCACCCGCGGAGGCTGCATGAGGTCCTACGAGCGTCTCATCGATAAGCTGGAACAGACCGGCAAGCCCATGACAGTCGTTATGCTGGACCTCGACAGGCTGAAATACATCAACGACAACTTCGGCCACACCGAGGGAGACTATGCGATAAAATCAACGGCTGCTGCTTTGAAAAACTCCTGCCCGGATAACGCCGTCTGCATAAGGATGGGCGGAGACGAGATGGTGGCATTCATGTCGTCATCGCTGCCCGTTGACGACATCAAGCTTGAGATAGCGGCAAGGCTCCGGTCTATCAGCCGTACCTCCGGCAAGGATTACGAGATCTCGGCAAGCATAGGCGTTTACCGCTCGAAAAAGGGAGAGACTCTTTCCTTCGAGGATCTTATAAAAGCTGCCGACGATATGATGTATGCCGACAAGGCTGAAAGAAGAGCGAAGCGTGCAGCAGAAGGAAAAGACAATGCTTGACGGTCTGCTTTCAAAGGAAGAATGTGCCCGGTGCAGACAGTGCTGCTCCTTCGAGCGGTACGACCTCTGGGAAACTCCGCTGATAACTCCGAAGCTCAGAGAAAGGATAAAAGAGCTCAAACCGGAGCAGGAGTTCATCAGCCGGGAGAACTGCTATATAATGAAGATGCAGCAGGAACCGGGCAGCGATGTGTATTACTGCCCGCTGCTGGATCACAGCTCGGGCTGCATCCTGGGGGATGAAAAGCCCTTCGACTGCGCCCTGTGGCCTTTCAGGCTCATGAGCTTCGAGGGGAAGAGAGTTATCGCCGTATCTCCCCTCTGCCCCGTTACGGCGGAAAGAACGCTTCGGGAGATAAGCGAAAAATGCAGGGAGCTCTGCGACTATATGTTTTCGCAGGCAGATGAATTTCCCGAGCTTGTGAAGCCCTATATCCCGGGCTGGCCTATAATCGCCGCAAAACCGTAGCGGCATAAGAAAGGAATGAATGGATATGTCCACCGTTTGCGCCGTATGTACACCGCTTGCGCAAGGCGGCATAGCTGTGATAAGAATAAGCGGAGAAAGGGCTGTCGATGCTGCGTCGCGGCTCTTTTGTCCGTTTTTTTCGTTCCCGAAGGTCGAGGAAATGAAGGGCTATTCCTGCGCCTACGGCAGAGTCATCGACCCCGAAACTGGCGAGAAGATAGACGATGCCGTGCTGACGATCTTCCGTGCTCCCCATTCCTATACCGGAGAGGATACTGCCGAGATATCCTGCCACGGCGGAGTGTATATCGCAAAAAGGATACTTAGGCTATGCCTTGAAAACGGCTGCGAGCAAGCCGACAGAGGAGAGTTCACAAAAAGAGCTTTCCTGAACGGCAAGCTCTCGCTGACACAGGCCGAAGCCGTTATGGATATGATAAGCGCCAAAGGAGAACACGCCCTGCGTTCGGCAAGGCTCACAAAAGAAGGCAGGCTCTACGCCGAAGCAGAAGCTGTAAAACAGCAGCTGGTGGAAACTCTCGGAGAGCTTGCAGCCTGGGTGGATTATCCCGAGGAAGACCTGCCTGCCGTCGAAAGCGAAGCTCTTGCAGCCTCAGTCGGCAGTGCAAAAAAGCGCCTTGAAAAACTACTCGAGGGCTACGATACGGGAATGCTTCTCCGCAGAGGGATAGATACCGTTATCGCCGGAAAGCCCAACGTCGGGAAATCAACGCTTATGAATACCCTGCTGGGGTATGAGCGTTCGATAGTCACCGAGCTTGCAGGAACAACAAGAGACGTCATCGAGGAAAGCGTGTCCCTCGGCGGATTCGAGCTGAGACTCTCCGATACCGCAGGCATCAGAGAGACCAGCGACAGAGTCGAGAGCATGGGCGTCGATATCGCAAGAAAAAGGCTTTCGGACTGCTCACTCGTTATCGCGGTATTTGATACATCTGAGCAGGCCGACAGCGAGGATAAAGAGCTGGTGGAATATATCTCCGGGCTCGGGGCAAAGAAGATAGTCGTGCTGAATAAAAACGACCTGGGCGACTGCTTTGACCGCACCTTGCTTGAACGGCTGGATTGTAAGATCATCGAGCTTTCCGCCGCAAAGGGCGAGGGGAAAGAGGAGCTTTCAAAGGCCGTTGCGGAGCTGTTCGGAGGAGCATATCTCGACGGAGACGAAACGATATTCGCGAACGAGCGGCAGAAGAGGTGTATCGAGAAAGCGAGTGAGAAGCTGGGAGAAGCGGAGACCGCGCTGGATTCGGGAGAGACATTGGATGCTGTGACCGTGCTTATCGACTGCGCTTGTGAGGAGCTTATGGCGCTGACGGGAGAGAAAGTGACGGAAGCGGTAGTTGACGAAGTATTCGGAAAGTTCTGCGTAGGAAAGTAAAACGTGAAGCGCATAAAAATGCGGACCTGCAAAGTGAAGCTCATTTATCTTTCTTGCCCGAAGGCACTTATCCGCTGCCGTCAAAGCCGATAAGTCAGAACTCTCAGGAAAGAACGGAAGCGATCTTCCGTCCCATAGCGGCAGAATGAAAACCTATAATAGCATAGTCCGAAAAAACAAAAAAGCAGAGAATTTAGCAGAGGTAGTTTCATGATACGGGAAATAACAGAAAACGACTTGGACGGTCTCCTAAAACTATATATGCAGCTGCACGATAACCCCTTCCCCGAAAAGGACGACAAACTTCTTGACATCTGGAACAGCATTTTAAGCGATAAAAACCATCATGTGATCGTCGCCGAAGAAAACGGAGCTATCGTATCCTCATGCGTGTGCGTCGTAATACCGAATCTGACACGGGGACAGCGTCCCTATGCTTTTATCGAAAATGTGATAACCGATAAAGAGCACAGAAAAAAAGGATTTGCGACTGCTTGTCTGGATCATGCAAAGGAGATCGCAAGTAAAGAGAATTGCTATAAGATCATGCTGCTGACCGGCTCGAAGGAAAAAGCTACTCTTGATTTTTACGAGCAGGCAGGTTTTAATAAAAACGATAAAACAGCTTTTGTCCAGTGGCTGTAGATCTGATATAACGGAGGGAAGAATATGGAATATGTACGTGTGACTGCCAAAAATATCGAAAAAGAGCATATCTGCTGCGCTATCTCAAATAATAACGACGTGCAGGTCGCGTCGAAAAAAGCCTGGCTCTCGGAGAGATTCCAGGACGGCCTCGTGTTCCTGAAAAGCACCGAACGCGGCAAGTGCTTCATCGAGTACATCCCTGCCGAGAACGCCTGGAACCCCATCGACGCCGAGGGATATATGTACATCGACTGCCTCTGGGTGTCGGGGTCCTTCAAGGGGCACGGCTATTCAAACGACCTGCTTGGCGCCTGCATCGACGACAGCAAGGCCAAGGGCAAAAAGGGTCTGTGCATACTTTCATCCCCGAAGAAAAAGCCCTTCCTCGCCGACCCGAAATTCTTAAATTACAAGGGCTTCACACCCTGCGACACCGCCGACAACGGCATCGAGCTGTGGTATCTTCCCTTTGAGGAAAATGCCGAAAAGCCGCGGTTCAAGGACTGCGCGAAGCACCCTCATGCCGACGGAAAGGGCTATGTGCTCTACTACACCTCCCAGTGCCCCTTCAACGCAAAGTACGTCCCCGAGGTCGAGAAAACTGCCGCCGAAAACGGCATCAGCTTCAAGGCGGTAAAGCTCTGCGACAAAGTCTCGGCACAGAACGCTCCGACCCCCATAACCACCTATGCCCTCTTCCGCGACGGAGAGTATGTCACAAACGAGCAGATGAACGAGAAGCGTTTTCTGAAGCTCATCTCGAAATAAGGGAACAGCAGAATGGAAAAGATCAGACAAGCCGAAAAGCAGGATATCTCGCGCATCGCCGAGCTGATGGTCGTAAACTACCGGGTGAATTTCTATCGCATCTTCAAAAATGACGATTATTATTTCAAGGAGTTGAACGTCCTCGACACCGCTGCGGAATATCAGAACGATCCCCGGACCCTTGCGAACACCTATGTGTATGACGACGGGGTCGTGAAAGGCTTTATCCGCGTGAAGGGAAACGAGATCGAAAAGCTGTTTGTGGAGCCGGAGTTCCAGAGCTGCGGGATAGGCGCAAAACTGCTTGGATATGCAGCCGAAAAGCTGGGAGCGGAATGGCTCTGGGTGCTTGAATACAACGAACGCGGCATGGCTTTTTACAGACGGAACGGCTTTGAGCTGACCGGCAAGAAGATGTTTGAAGACGGCTGGATCCCGCTGCTTGAAATGGCTTTGGACAAAGAGAAAGGACAGAAAAATGGCTAAGCTCTATGTGGTCGGGACACCGATCGGCAACCTCGGAGATATGACCTTCCGCGCTGTGGAGACCCTGCAAAGCGTTGATTTCATCTGCGCCGAGGACACCCGTGTCACCGCGAAGCTCCTCAATCATTTTGAGATAAAAAAGCCCCTGGTCAGCTACCATGAGCACAACGCGAGGCAGGCAGGAGAGAGCATCGCAGCAAGGATAGTTTCGGGCGAGAATGCAGCCATAGTAACCGACGCCGGTATGCCCTGCATCTCCGACCCCGGGGAAGAGCTTGTGAGGCTTTGCGCAGAGCGAGGGATAGAAGTCGTGGTAGTACCGGGGCCCTCGGCGGCTGTGTCGGCCCTTGCAATCAGCGGCCTCGACACTTCCCGGTTCGAGTTCGTGGGCTTCCTCTCGGTGAACAAAAAGCAGCGCTCCGAACGGCTGGCAGAGATCGCCGCAAACCGCGCAACTCTCATATTTTACGAGGCTCCCCACAAGCTTCTGCGGACCCTTTCGGATATGCTTTCAGCCCTGGGGGACAGGAAGATCTCCCTCTGCCGGGAGCTTACAAAAGTGCACGAGGAAGTGCGGAGGACGACCCTTTCCCAGGCTCTCGAATACTACACCGAAAATGCTCCGAAGGGAGAATTCGTGCTGATCGTGGAGGGTGCAAAGGAGCAGCAGGAAAACGAGACCATCGAGGATGCGCTTGCTAAGGTGAAGGCTCTTGTTAATGAGGGCATCCGTGCTGCGGAAGCCTGCCGGCAGGTGGCGAAGGACACGCAGTTTTCCAAAGGAGAGCTGTATCAGGCTTTGCTTGAAGAAGAATAAATACCGTATGCGGTATTTTAGCAATTAGGAAAATACATTATACGGTATTTTGGTGATATTTATGGATATACATATAAGAGATATGCAGCCCGATGACTGCGAAAAGATAGCTGAGATCGAAAGGCTCTGCTTTTCAAGGCCCCTGAGCAGCGAGGGCTTTGCGAAGGAGCTTTCAAATCCGAATTCCGTGACGCTTATCGCAGAGGCTGACGGCGAGATCATCGGCTACGCGAACCTGTGGAACATCTGCGGAGAGGTATCGCTCAACAACATCGCAGTAATTGAAGAGCATCGCTCAAAAGGCGCAGGTACGGCACTTTTGCAGGAAGCGCTCAAGCGGTTTACGGACTGCGAATTCATAACGCTGGAGGTCAGGAGCTCCAACATCGGAGCACAAAAGCTGTACAAAAAATTCGGGTTCAAGCAGGTCGGCAGGCGGCGAAATTTCTACGACGCACCAACGGAAGACGCCCTGCTGATGACGAGATATATTAAGGAGTATGAGGATGATCGAAGGACTGACCTTTGAAAAGCTGCACGACGGCATCGAGATAGCGATCTCGGAAGAGCACCGTTTCGGCACGGATGCCTTTCTTCTCGCCGACTTTGCGGCGGCACGGCATAAGGACCTTGTGTGTGATCTCTGCACCGGAAGCGGCATCGTTGCCCTGCTTCTGTATCAGAATTTTAAACCGAAACATATTGATGCAGTCGAGATACAGGAGGAAGCGAACGAGCTTTTGAAGATGTCGCTCGATCGTTCGGGTATAGATGTGATCTCCCCGATATTGTGCGACTTGAAGAACTACCGCCCGGAGAAGCCACTTGATCTCATAACCTGCAATCCCCCCTACAAGCTAGAGGGGACAGGGATAAAAAATGAAAGCGAAGCCGCAAGCATCGCAAGGCATGAGCTTCTCTGCACTATCGACGATGTGTGCGCCTGTGCAAAGCGAAGCCTGAAATTCGGCGGACGGCTTTGCCTGTGCAACCGACCCGAACGCCTCTGCGATATTCTGACTTCCATGCGGCACCACGGCATCGAGCCCAAACGTGTCCGCTTTGCCGCGAAAACACCGGAGGATGCTCCCTGGCTCGTGCTGGTGGAAGGAAGATGCGGTGGAAAGCCCTTTTTGCAGGTGGAGAAAAACCTCTACACCCAAGGTGAGGACGGCGGATTCTCCGATGAAATGAAAAGGATATACAGGCTGTAAATACCATATAAGGTATTTTGCAGATGATATAAATACCGCATAATGTATTCAGAAGGACTGATAGTATGAAGATATTTGCAATAGAAAGCTCCTGCGACGAGACCGCCTGCGCCATAGTCGAAGACGGAACAAAGGTGCTCTCAAACATAGTCTCTACACAGATCGCGGAGCACAGACTTTACGGCGGTGTCGTGCCTGAGATCGCTTCGCGGAGACACGCAGAAAACATCTCAGCCGTCGCATCTGCGGCCTTTGAGGAGGCCGGCTGCACGCTGGACGACATCGACGCTGTGGCTGTGACTTATGCGCCGGGACTCATCGGAGCGCTGCTCGTGGGCATCAGTTTCGCAAAGGGGCTCGCACTCGCGGCAAACAAGCCGCTGATACCCGTTCACCACATCGCAGGGCACATCGCCTCAAACTATATCTCGAACCCCGAGCTCAAGCCCCCGTATCTCTGTCTGATACTCAGCGGCGGACATTCACACATCGTGGAAGTGCTGGACTACACGCGCTATCACGTTGTGGGCCGAACTCACGACGATGCTGCAGGCGAGTGCTTTGACAAGGTCGCACGTACTCTCGGCTACGACTATCCCGGCGGAAAATTCATTGACGAAGCTGCCAGGGTCGGCGATGCAAAAGCCTTCGCTTTTCCCCACCCGAAGGTGGATGGCTGCGAGTATGATTTCTCCTTCTCGGGGCTGAAAACTGCGGTGATAAACCTCGTTCACAACGCCCGGCAGAAGGGACAGACTATCTGCCGAGAGGACGCAGCTGCGTCGTTTCAGCGCACGGTCTGCGAGATCGTCGTTGACAAGACCATGCGAGCCTGCCGGGATCTCGGCTACAAGACCGTTGCCCTTGCAGGCGGTGTTTCGGCCAACAGCGGTGTGCGGAAAGCCCTCGGAGATGCCTGCGAAAAAGCCGGGGTGAAGTTCTATATGCCGGAGCTTAAGTACTGCGGCGACAACGCAGCGATGATCGGCTGTCAGGCGTATTACGATTTCCTTGCAGGCAAGAGGGCTGATATGTCCTTAAACGGCACCGCTACTCTTTCCCTTGACAAGATATCCGAATAAAATACCGTATAAGGTATTTTTGAAATATTGCAAATACCGCATAAGGTATTTTTACTACGGAGGAACTGAAAATGAAGCTTCTTGCGATAGACGGAAACAGCATAATGAACCGCGCATTCTACGGGATAAGGGCGCTCTCGAACTCAAAGGGCGTCTTCACCAATGCGATAATGGGCTTTATGAACATTTATATGAAGGAGATCGGCGAAGTCAAGCCCGACTGCGTTGCCGTGGCTTTCGATCTCCGTGCGCCGACTTTCCGGCACAAGGCAAACGCATCCTACAAGGCGAACCGCAAGGGTATGCCCGAGGAGCTTGCAATGCAGATGCCCCTTATAAAGCAGCTGCTGGGGCTTCTGGGGATAAAGACCGTGGAGTGCGAGGGCTTTGAGGCCGACGACATCCTCGGTACACTTGCGAAGGCTGCCGAGGACAGCGGCAACGAGTGCTTCATCCTCACCGGAGACCGGGACAGCTTCCAGCTGGTGAGCGATCACGTTACCGTCCGCCTTGCCGGAAACAAGGAGACGAAGCTCTACACGCCGGAGCGGATAATGGAGGAATACGGCGTTTCTCCGAGGCAGATGATCGAGGTCAAGGCCCTTATGGGGGATGCCTCCGACAACATTTCGGGCGTTCGCGGCATAGGCGAGAAGACTGCTCTTTCTCTTATCGCGGAATGCGGCAGCGTTGACGAGCTGTACAAAAAACTGGATAGTTTGACCTTGACCCCCTCTGTCCGGGCAAAGCTTTCTTCGGGGTATCAGGACGCTGTTGACAGCCGCTTTCTGGCTGAGATATGCCTTGAAGCGCCCATCGAGAAAAATACCGAGAGCTACAAGCTTGGGACGCCTGATGTTGCAGGCGTGAAGCAGCTTTTGATCGACCTTGAGATGATACGCCTCATGGACAAGCTGAGGCTGGGAAATGCCGAAGCTGCGCCCTCTCAGGAGCCTGTCATGGACGAGGGAGAGCTTCAGAGATTCACCCTGGCAGAGCTTGATGAAGCCGCAGTAAAAGCCATTTCCGGCAAGCAGAGTTTCTTCGTTTTCGCAGACGGAAAGCTTGATGTACTGTGCGGAGACACGATCTTTTCCACCGACGACGAAGCCCTTGCTGTAGACTATTTTTCCGGCGAGGGAGAGAAGCTCTGCTTTGAGGCAAAGGCTGCTCACAAAGCTGCTATCTCCGCAGGGAAAGAGCTTCGGGGGCTCAGCTTCGCCTGCGATCTTGCAGGGTATCTGCTCAACTCCCAGACCAGCGAATATTCCGCCGAGAGCCTTGCTCTCACCTACCGGGTGAAGTATCGCAGCGATATGGCCGAACACGCCGATGCCGCTACCCTGCCGGCACTTTGCACTGCTCTGAAAAGCAGACTTGAAGCCGAGGAAATGACCGGGCTTTACAACGAGATCGAGCTGCCTCTCTGCGAGGTGCTTGCCTCTATGGAGATTTACGGAGTCCGTGCCGATGCCGACGGGATACGGGAATTCGGTGAGGGGCTGTCGGGTGATATCGAGGAGCTGAAACAGCGCATCTACGACCTTGCAGGGCACGAATTCAATATACTTTCTCCGAAGCAGCTGGGAGTGATCCTCTTTGAAGAGCTGGGTCTCCCTGCAAAGAAAAAGACGAAATCCGGCTACTCCACCAACGCCGAAGTTCTGGAAGAGCTTTCGGACAAGCATCAGATCATTCCGCTGATACTCGAGTACCGTACCCTCACAAAGCTTTCCTCCACCTACGTTGACGGGCTGCTCAAGGAGATCCGGGAGGACGGAAGAGTCCACAGCGTTTTCAAGCAGACCGAGACACGGACGGGACGTATCTCCTCCGCGGAGCCAAATATGCAGAACATCCCCGTCCGCAAGGAGCTGGGAAGAAACATGAGGAAATTCTTCATCGCCGAAGAGGGCTGCACTCTCGTTGACGCTGACTACAGCCAGATCGAGCTTCGTGTTCTGGCGTCGGTCTGCGGTGATGAAAATATGCAGGCTGCTTTCCGTGAGGGGAAGGATATCCACCTGAGCACGGCAGCTCAGGTCTTCGATATGCCGGAGGATTTCGTAACGCCGGAGATGCGTTCTGCGGCAAAGGCCGTGAACTTCGGCATAATCTACGGTATAGGCGCATTTTCGCTTTCCAAGGACATCGGCATAAGCTTCGGCGAGGCTAAGAAATATATCAAAAACTATCTGGACAGCTACCCGAAAGTGTCCGAATTTATGGACAGAACAGTCGAGAACGGCATACGTGACGGATACGTTACGACGATCTTCGGCAGAAGGCGGATAATCCCGGAGCTCAAAGCCTCGAACAAGGCTGTGCAGGCTTTCGGTAAACGTGCCGCCATGAATGCCCCGATACAGGGAGCTGCCGCAGACATCATCAAAAAAGCGATGATCGCCGTTTACAGAAGGCTCAAAGCCGAGCAGCTCGATGCAAGGCTCATACTCCAGGTACACGACGAGCTGATAATCGAATGCAAGGAAGAGCTGGGAGAAAAGGTCTCTGCTCTTCTGAAAGAAGAAATGGAGCAGGCTGTGAGCCTTGCCGTGCCCATGACGGCGGATGTGCACACCGGCAAGAGCTGGTATATAGCAAAGGGCTGATCGTATTATAATTGATCGCATTGTGAATTGTGCGTAGGTTTTGCCCTGCCTTGGCAAAAGTTTTGTCGGAATGATAAAAGTTGCGCAAAGCAATGCAAAATGTTTGCATTTCAGAAAAAAATGTTGTATAATGATATTGCGGCAGAGAGTTTGGCTGCCGACTCGCTCAGCGAAAGGACGTTTGCAGAATGAATATTGCAGTTGCTCAGTCAGGAGGACCCACCTGCGCCATAAACGCTTCACTTGTGGGAGTGTTCAAGCAGGCTCTGCGCACACCATCCATCGACGCCGTGTTCGGCTCGATAAACGGCATCGAAGGGATCATCAAAGACGAACTGGTGGATCTCAAACTTATAATAAAGACCAACGAGGATATGGAGCTGCTGAGGCAGACACCATCGACGGTGCTTGGCTCCTGCCGCTACAAGCTGCCCAAGCAGGACGAAGACTCCGAGATATACGAGAAGATACTCACCTGCTTTGAGAAGCACAGGATAGAAGCCTTTTTCTACATCGGCGGAAACGATTCTATGGACACGGTGGAGAAGCTCTCCCGTTTTCTTATCGGACGAGGCTCGAAGACAAGGGTCATCGGCATCCCCAAGACCATAGACAACGACCTTCCCGTCACCGACCACACACCGGGCTTCGGTTCGGCTGCGAAATACGTTGCGGCAACTGTCCAGGAGATAATCCGCGACAGCTCGGTCTATTCCATAGAGTCCGTGACTATCGTTGAGATTATGGGAAGACACGCAGGCTGGCTCACAGCCTCTACCTGCTGCCTGAGAGCAAACGAGGAGCTTGCACCTCACCTTATCTATCTGCCGGAGAGGAAGTTCTCGGTGGAGCAGTTCGTTGAGGACGTGAGAGCCATGCAAGCCAAGCACAAGGCTGTTATCGTTGCAGTCAGCGAGGGTGTGGAGATACCCGAGGAGAACTGCCGCTCGGGAGTTGTGGACAACTTCGGTCACGAGTATCTTTCGGGCGTCGGCAAGGCTCTCGAGAACATAGTAAGACGGGAGATAGGCTGCAAGGTAAGGAGCATCGAGCTCAACGTTATGCAGCGCTGTTCGTCACATATCTGCTCGAAGACGGACATCGACGAAGCGGAAAAGATAGGCTCCTGCGGAGTTATCGCAGCTCTTGAAGGCGAAACAGGCAAGACCATGATCTTCAAGCGCATCTCGGACATACCCTACATGGTGACGATCGAATCGACCCCTGCGGAGAACGTTGCGAACAAAGAAAAATTCTTCCCCTCGGAGTGGATAAACGAGCAGGGCAACGATGTTACCGAGGCTGCGTTCCGCTACTTCCTGCCGCTGATCCAGGGCGAGATACAGATAGCAATGCGAAACGGTATGCCGCTGCACTTCAAGCTCAAATAACCGGAGGTAGTTTTATGGTCTATACTGTGACCTTCAACCCGGCGATAGATTATGTTATGCACACGGAGAGAGTAAAGCTCGGAGAAGTGAACCGCTCTGTCCGCGAGGAGATATATTTCGGCGGCAAGGGGATAAATGTCTCGGCGGTGCTGAAGGAGCTGGGAGTGGCTTCAAAGGCTCTGGGCTTTGTTGCAGGGTTCACGGGTGAAGCCATAGCCGCAGGACTTACGGATATGGGGATAGATTCCGAGATGATACGCCTTGAAAAAGGCAGCTCGAGGATAAACGTGAAGCTCAAAGGCAAGGAAGAGACGGAGCTCAACGGACGCGGTCCCGAGATAGATCAGTCTGCGCTGGAAAAGCTGTTTGCACAGCTCGACAGGCTGGAAAGCGGCGACACTCTCGTGCTTGCAGGCAGCATACCTGCTTCCCTGCCGGAAGATATCTACGAGCAGATACTTGCAAGGCTCTCAGGCAAAGGGATAAGAGCCGCAGTTGACGCAACGGGCAAGCTTCTTCTGAACGTGCTGAGGTACGAGCCCTTTGTCATCAAGCCGAACACCGACGAGCTGGGAGAGCTTTTCGGACAGAAGCCGAAGACGGACGAAGAGATCATCGCCTGCGCAAAGGAACTGCAAAGCAAGGGTGCACAGAACGTGCTTGTCTCCATGGCTGGGGACGGCGCTCTGCTCCTTGACGAAAAAGGAAAGATCCACCGCTGCGGAGTCTGCAAAGGCGAGGTGAAAAACTCGGTGGGAGCAGGAGATTCGATGCTCGCAGGCTTTCTTGCAGGCTGCCTTTCCGGGCAGGACTACACCCAGGCCTTGAAGCTCGGCACAGCTGCCGGCGGAGCAACGGCTTTCTCGGAAGGCCTCGGCAAAAAAGAGACTATAATGAGGCTGCTGAAAGAGATATAAAACATTATGACCCCGAAGCATTTTGGCTTTGGGGTCATTTATTTGTCCTGCATTCAATGGTATGTGAAGGTACGCTCCTTCTACACCAATGACGGAAAGACGACTTCGACGAGATACGGTAACTACAGCGCAGTTAAGAGCATTAAAATTAAATAAGCCGAATACGAAAACGGCCCCTCTCTTTTTGCGGAGAAGGGTCGTTTTTGCAAACAGGCGATCTTTCGTAAATATGCTTTCAAAAGCTCAAACTTTGTCTTAATAAACTCTTTACAAATTCGATGCTTCGTGTTATACTTTAATCATATACAGCTCCGAAGGGAGCAGGCATTTTCAGATCAACAACAAGGAGGATAAAACTGTGAATATAAAAAGCTTTTCGATCAAACTTGCGGCAGCGGCGCTGCTTATGCTGGTCTGCTTGTTCGCGGCAGGTGGTATGAAGGCCTCGGCTGCAACAGCGATCACTCGCGCCGAGATCTCGATCGACGCGCCCGAGAACGGCAAGACCGTCGATTTCACCCCGACTATCACGGAAGGAACGGGCTTTAATGTCAGCACCACGGCCACGGAGAGCCGCAATTATTACGACTACGACACAGACCGCACCTTCTCTCACGTCCTGCGCAGCGGCGTCGGCTGGTACAACGTCACCGACAAAAAGGCCGAGGCCAAGACAGGCAAGTACGCCTCGAACCATGAGTATTCCCTGATGATAAAGCTTGTGGCTAAGTCGGGCTATTACTTTGACGCACAGAGCTTTTGTGCCAGCATCAACGGCAAGACCGCAGGCGCGACCTACACCGATTCAAATTCAAGCGGCTTCCAGACAGTTTATCTCGAGCTCGGCTTCGAGTATTTTGACTACGACCTGTATGACATCTATTTACGCAGCGCAGATGATACTGTAAGAGTTACTGGCGGCAACGCCTCGGATATCCTCGGTGACGGAATGTTTTCCTATGACGCCAAGACCAGGACCCTGAACATCAACAGCGGCACCTATGACGCCCAGGGCGGAGAAGGCATCTTGATCAGAATGACAGGCGTGACTATCAGCGTCAACGGCAACGCCACCATAACGAACTGCTTAGATGCTATTGTTTTTGACTACAATGCGACCATTACAGGCAAGGGCAAGCTGACCATCAAAGACTGTAATTGGTGCGGCATAATGACAAACGGCTCTTTGACCATTAAAAACACGAGCCTTGATATAACATCGGGGGCTGAATCCATTATGGGCGACGTTCACGAGGATCATTATGACGCAACACTTACCATTGATAATTCCGATATCACCGCCGTCACAACGGGCGGTGATGACGAATACCCATACCCTGTCATCGCCTATTTCACGAGCGGCTTAAAGCTCAATAACTGCACTCTCAAGACCCCATCCGGCGGCAAATACAAAAAAGTAGTCTATGACGAGGAGCAGGGCATTTACGAATCTGCGCTCTACACCTCGGACGGCAAAGAGGCGGACAAGCTGAAGATCACCCGGAACGGAGAATACATCGGCTACAGCAAGATCACTATCCCCTACTCCTCGTACACCTACCGCGGACGCGGCATAAAGCCGACAGTCACCGTCAAGGACGGCTCCACCAAGCTGGTAAAGGGCACCGACTACACTGTTTCATATTCCAACAACACCAACGTCGGCACCGCAACGATCACCGTGACCGGCAAGGGCAAGTATGCAGGCACCTACAAAAAGACCTTCAAGGTCAAGGCTCTCGATCTTTCGTCGAGCTACGCCAAGATAAGCATACCTTACAGCAGCTACACTTACACCGGCTCGGCTATCAAGCCTGCTGTTACGGTGAAGTTCAAGGACGGCGATGTAATACCGACAAGTGATTACACAGTCTCCTATTCCAACAACAAGAACGTCGGCGTTGCGACCATAACAGTAAAAGGCAAGGGCACTAACGTTACAGGCACATATAAAAAGACCTTTGTTGTAAAGCCTGCAAAGAATGAAATAACAAGCATCTCCACTACAAGCGGTGCTTTCAAAATAGCTTGGAAGAAAGGCACAACGGGTACTGTCGGCTATCAGGTGCAGTACAGCACGGACAAGAACTTTGAGAAGAACGTCCACAGCTGGACAACGACAAACATTTCCAAGCTCAGCGAGAACTTCTCCAGCGTTCCGAGATCCGGCGAGACATGGTATGTGAAGGTACGCTCCTTCTACACCAAGGACGGAAAGACTTCTTCAACGAGATACGGAAATTACAGCGCAGTTAAGAGCATTAAAATTAAATAAGCCGAATACGAAAACGGCCCCTCTCTTTTTACGGAGAAGGGTCGTTTCTTTATGGGTTGTGAATAGGAGTGATGTTTTTAGCTTTCTGCGGATACTCCGTCGGTGGTGAAGATGAACTTCACGCTGCCGCCCATGCCGTCAGCCTTGCCGGAATATGAGGAGTAGTCGCCGGCTGCGCGGGAAAGAGCCTTGACTCTTGCAAGAAGCTCGTCTCCGTCGCCTTCAAAGAGCTGCACGATCTTGTCGATGCCCTCTTCCTTGAACTTCTGCATCCCCTCACTGAGTTCCTTTGAGCCGCTTTCGAGCTTGTCGGCTCCTGCCGCAAGGGTCTTCGTGCCTGTGCTGAGGTCTCCGAGTCCATCGCTGAGCTTTGATGCTCCTGCCGAGAGCTTATCTGCTCCGTCGCTGAGGTCCTTTGCACCGCCGGAAAGCTGTCCGAGACCGCTCTCCAGATCCTTCGAGCCGCTTGCAAGCTGTCCGAGACCGCCGTCAAGAGTTACCGAGCCGTCGGAGAGCTGTCCGATACCCTGATCCAGGGACTTGACGCCGTCGATCAAAGCCTTGCTTTTTTCCCTGAGCTCGCCGATACCGCCGGATACCTGAGAAGCACCGTCGGATACCTGAGAAGCTCCGTCCGAGAGCTTGCCGAGGTTCGTATCGAGAGTGCCGAGATTCTGGGAAAGCTGCTTTGCTCCTCCGCCGATCTTGCCGTTCTCTCCCATCTCGGCTGCTATCTGCTCCTGGTATGCTATCGTTGTGTCCAGGTTTTCCTTCACAGCTGTGAGAGTGGCTTTTTCCTGTGCGTCTGCTGTGTTTTCGATCATTACGCCGAGGGTCTGGGAAAGCTGCTTGTTCACGGCGATAGTTGACTCAAGGTTTTCCGCAGCTTCACCGATGCCTCCGTCAAGCTGTGCTGCTCCCTGAGAGAGCTTTGCCGAGCCGGCCTTGAACTCTTTTATCTTGCCTGCCATGGTATCAACGTTATCGTCGATATCTTTTGCACCTCCGGCAAGGAGCGCTGCACCGTCGGAGACCTGCTTTGCTCCGCCTGCCAGTTTAGCCGAGCCGCCGGTGAGTTCGCCGACACCGCCTGCAAGCTGATCTGCTCCTTGAGAAAGCTCGGTCGTGCCGTCCTTTGCCTGAGCGATGCCGTCGTTCAGGTCGGAAGCACCCTTTGCTGCTTTTTCCGTTCCGTCTGCCAGCTGACCCATGTTGTCGTCAAGGGTATTTGCACCCTCTGCCAGCTTTGCCGAGCCGTCGGAGATCTGCTTTGCTCCGTCAGCTACCTGCTTTGCACCGTCGTCCAGCTTGCCGACTCCGTCGCTCAGCTGGTCTGCTCCGCCTGCAAGCTGTCCCGAACCGTTCTTTGCTTCGGCAAGGCCGTTCACTATCTTAGCCGAGCCGGCCTTTGCTTCGGCGATACCGTTTGCCAGCTTGGTCGAACCTGCATAGGCATCCTTTGCTCCGCCTTCCAGCTTGTCGGCGCCTGCCGCAAGGGTGCTGCTGCCGTCTGCGAGCTGCTTTGCTCCGTCATCTGCTTCCTTTGCGCCGTCTGCCAGCTTGTCGGCACCGTCGGAAAGCTCCTTGATGCCGTTATAGAGCTTCGAGCTTCCGTCGCAGAGCTCGTTTGCAGCCTCTGCAAGCTTGTCGATCTTTTCCTTCAGCTCGTCTATGGTCTTGGTCTTGTCCAGGTCGATCTGGGTGAATATCTCATTGGTCGCAACTGTCATGGAGGTCGTTGTCTCAAAGTCGGTGACGTCGGCGGTTATCTCGATGTATTCGGGAAGCGTAAAGTCGAGATCAAGGTCCATGTCGCTGAGGCCGAAGCTGTCCCCCATTCCCGGGAAAGCAACGCCGATTACGATGATACGGGAACCGTCCGAGACCACCTTTGCGTTCTTGGCTTCAACGTTTGAGAACTTGTCGCTGTTGAATATGGTCCCGCTTGCCATCATAAAGGGGACGCACACGTCGTACTCCTTGCCGTCGATGACCTGCTTGCTTTTCAGGGTGTTGGTGTAGTCGTAGCGAATAGTCACCTTTCCGCTCTTGCCTGCCATTTCCTCGGCTGTCATGGGCTTGCCGTCGAGGAAGTAGCTGATCTTCACGCTGACGGGCAGCTCCTTGTCCGTTGTTCCGCGGTAGTATATATCTCTGCCTGCCGCATCCCAAGTGAGCTTCGTGCCGTCGAGGGTGAAGTCCTCGTCTCCCTTGACGTTCTCGATGCCCGTAAGCTCGGAAACGTCCTCGAGGGAATCAGCAGCCTGAGTGTTTTTCAGCCAGTCGCTGACGATGACTTCCTTAACCTCGCTGGAATCATTATAGAGCACATAGACAGTTTCCTCCTTGAAAGGAGCTTCCTCTGCGGGAGTACGCTTTGCGCCGGAAGTGTCAGCTGTGCGTGTTATTGAAACCTTTTCCGCTGTGTCCGCCGCGGCTCTGTTTTTACTTGCATAAAGCCCTGTTGCTCCTGCCGAGAGAAGTATAGCCAGAACGGCTGCGATTACTTTTGTATATTTTTTCATGATCTCGCCTCCACATTGCTTTGTTCTTTATTATCATATCTTGCAGCTATATTGAAAAGCTTTTTCGGTCTCATCCCGAAGGTCGTTGCGCATACTACCTTATCGAAGGCCACCAGCATCGACGGCAGTATCAGGATAACTACAGCCATGGAGATAAGCGCTCCTCTGGCAAGCAGTATGCAGAGCTCGGAGATAAGTCCGATATCCGAATAGAGCCCGACGCCTATCGTTGCGCCGAAGAAGCCAAGAGCCGACACCATTATGGATTTTATGGAAGCGGCAAGCGCTGTTGTTACAGCTTCGTGCTTTTCCTTTCCTGCTATGCGTTCCGTCTTGTATCTTGTGGTCATCAGTATCGCGTAATCGACAGTTGCACCGAGCTGTATGGTGCCTATAACTATCGAAGCGATGAAGGCCACCTTAGAGCCTGTGTAGGTCGGGATGCCCATATTGATGAATATTGCGAACTCGATGACCGAAACGAGGACTATCGGCAGCGAAACGGATTTCAGCACTATCATGATTATAATGAAGATAGCCGCTATCGAGAGGATGTTTACGACTTTGAAGTCCCTGTTCGTTATGTCGATAAGGTCCTTCGTTGCCGGAGCTTCTCCGATGAGCATCGCCTTCTCGTCGTATTCGGAGACGATATCGTTTATGACTTCGCACTGTTCGTTTACCGCGTCGGAAGCAACTTCGTAGTCCGAGCCGATCATGACCAGCTGCCAGTCATCGCTGCGGAGCTTCCCGACAATGTTCTGCGGGAGCATCTCCTCCGGTATGCCTGCGCCTATTATGGAATCCACGCCGAGGACGAATCTTACTCCGTCAACGCTTTCGATCTCATCGCACATCCTGCGGACTTCCTTCTGGGGAAGGTCAGAGCTCAGCATCAGGACGTGGGTGGAATTCATGCCGTACTCTTCGCTGAGCTTTTTGTTAGCTGTGATACTGGGAAGGTACTCGGGCATCGTGGTGTCCAGCTTGTAGTAGAGCTTGTTATTGAAATTGCCGTAGACGGCAGGCGACAGCAGCACGAAGAACAGCGTTATAAACAGCCCTGCGTGCTTTACGATGAAAGCCGCAGGCTTATCCATCGAGGGCAGCAGCTCCCTGTGGGTGGTCTTTGTGATGGCACCGTCGAAGATCAGTATCATCGAGGGGAGCACCGTTACGCAGCAGATAACGCCGAACACAACGCCCTTCGCCATTACTATACCAATATCAAGGCCGAGGGTGAAGCTCATAAAGCACATGGCAAGGAAGCCTGCTACAGTGGTTATCGAGCTACCCACAACAGACACCAGCGTGTCGCCCACCGCGTGAGCCATGGCTTCGTTTTTGTCGTTTGGATATTTGCTCTTGTTCTCCTGGAAGCTGTGGTAGAGGAAGATTGAGTAGTCCATGGTGACGCCCAGCTGCAGCACCGCCGCGAGCGCCTTCGTCAGGAAGGATATCTCCCCTGCCACAAAGTTCGTTCCAAGGTTGTAAACGACAGCCATTCCAACGCTTAACATAAAGAACACAGGCACCAGGAAGGAATCCATTGCCAGTGCAAGCACCAGCGACACAAGCAGCACCGCGATAACAACATACATCACGGTCTCGCTCTCGGCTATTATCTTCATATCGTCGTTGACGGCGCTCATTCCGCTGACGAAGCACTGCTTGTCGGCTATCTTGCGTATCTCGTCTATGGCGTTGAGGGTCTTGTCGGCGGCGGTGGTGTCCTCAAAGAACACGACCATAAGGGTCGAATTGCCGTCCGAGGAATTGAAGAAGTCATATACTTTCTGAGGAAGTATCTCCTTCGGCAGCGTTATGTCCATAAGGGAATCGTACCATATAACGCTTCCTACGCCGTCAACTTCTTCTATCTTCTCTTTTGTGGCGACCACATCCTTGTCGCTCATGCCGTCTATCATCACCATAGAGAAGCCGCCCTGCCCGAATTCCTCCAGCAGTATGTCCTGACCCTCCATGGTCTTGATGTCCTTCGGCAGGTAGGAAAGAATGTCGTAATTTGTTCTTGTCTTGATGTAGCCTATGGCGGCAGGCACGAGCAGCAGGACACTCAGTACGATTATGATGTATCTGCTTTTTACTATCGCACGCCCGAATCTATACATTCGTCTATCATCTCCCGGTATATTTCTGTATGGCTATATAGCCTTTTCTGACCGTCGGTCATTTTCGTATACCTCATTATATTACAAAACTGACCATTAGTCAACAGTTTTGGGATAAAAAATGACCAGCAGTCAGAATTTTGTAGGAATGCACAAAGTATCCATCGCATAAAACTGACTATTGGTCATTTTCGGGTATTGACATTTATTGTAACACAATATATAATGTAAAAAAGCACAGGATCTGCGGGGCTGCCGCCCTGCCCTGACATCTCGTCGATTTCGAGAACGGTGATAACATGACAAAGCTTGACATGAAAAAGAAGAACAAGGAGAGCTCTCTGCTGAACACCGCCTTTGATTTTTTCACCACCAAGGGCTTCAGCAAGACCTCGATAACAGACATTGCCCAGGAAGCCGGCGTCGGCAAGGGAACGTTTTATCTTTATTTCAAGGACAAATACGACATCCGCAACCGCCTTATCGCAAAGAAATCCTCTCAGGTGATGATGAAGGCCGTCCACGACCTTCTGGCACACAAGGGCGAGCTTTCTTTTGAGGACAAGTTTATCTTCATTGTTGACAACATCATCGACCAGCTGAACGACAACCGTTCCCTGCTGGGCTTTATCTCGAAGAACCTCAGCTGGGGCGTTTTCACCGATGCCCTTGCCGAAACGAACCTGGACATTGACGACGGAATGAAATTCCACGACGCCTACTACAAGCTGCTCAGCGAGTACGAGGGCAGGATATCCGACCCCGAGATGCTGCTGTTCATGGTGGTTGAGCTCGTTTCCTCCACCTGCTATTCAACGATTCTCTACGAGCGTCCCTGCACCCTCGAAAAGCTGAAGCCCCAGCTTTATGCGGCGATACTCTCGCTGATAGAGCAGTTCACGGTGAAGGAAAAATGACAGAAACAGACAGCCGGATGCAGGCTTTTGGCATCCGGCTGCTTTTTCTTTTGGGGCAAAAATGCCGAAAGCGATTGACAACAGACGTTATAATATGTTATTATTAAGATTGGTGCAATAGCTGCTTCGGCGGAAAGGACGGTGTGCGGGATGAGAAGGATCTTGACGAGCTTTGCCTATGCTTTTATCCTCTGCTTCTGGCTCGGAACAGCGGCAGCCTTCATCAAATGGCTGGCAGAAGGCAGACACGATCTGATGATAAACCTTTTCATGTTCGCGCTGAACGTTTTCTGCTGGAGCTTTTCTCTGCTGCTGGCGGTAAGGCTTGCCGCAGCTGTCTATACAAGGTCGGTCTATGTTTCCTTTCGCAAAGCCATAGCCAAGGACGGAGTGACCTTAAGTCTCCTCGGCGACATAAAGCGCTGGTCGGAAAGACCCGGGGATGCTGCCGAACGTGCCGACAGAGAGCTTCTCCTTGCAGAGGTGCTCAGCGACGGCTGTCTGTACAGGCAGGCTTTTTCAACGCTTTCCCGCATCGACCTCCCGGTGCTTTCGGAAGAAGCCAAGGAGGAATATTACAACGTCTATGTCTATACTAATCTAATGATGGGAGACGTTGAGGCTGCCGAAACCATCTATAATGCGGCAGGGAGATATTTCGACAGGGCAAGGCTGAGGCGCAGACCCATGCCGGTGCTGCACACTCTCGGTGTGCTCTCCTATGCAAAGGGCGATCTCATCCAGGCGGAGAATTATCTCAAGCAGGCGCTGAGCTGCTCTTCATCGAAGCAGGCAAGATGCGACTGCAATATATATCTTTCGCTGTGCTATCTCAAAGCAGGCAGACCCGACCTTGCCGTTGATCTTGCAGCAGAGGCTGCCGGTCAGGCGCAGACCGTAAGGCAGAAGCACGAGCTTATCGAGCTCAAAAGAAGGATACTTAAAATCTGTACATAGATCTTATGCCTTTTTTCTTTTGTGTTGTTGATAAGATAAAGAGAGATCTGTGGGTGATAAAATGAAATATTATGGCAGGCAGATGACGTACAGAGTCGTTAGCCGAAGGTCGAGCAGTGCTGCCTTATCATAAAAACACTTTTGAAAAAGGAAAGTAGTTTTTTGAACAGAAGAAAGGAAAGAGAGAATGAAAAAATACATACTGACGTTTCTGATATCCATGGTGCCCATCGTCGAGCTGCGAGGAGGGATACCCATAGGTGTCGGAATGGGTGTTGACTGGAAGCTGGCCGTTGCGATCTGCATGGTCGGGAATATGCTGCCCGTGCCAATAATCTTCTTTTTTGCAAGAAAGGTGCTCGAATGGGGCGCCGACAAGCCTGTGATAGGCGGATTTTTCAGCTGGTGCCTCAAAAAAGGCCACAAGGGCGGAGAGAAGCTCAAAAAATCCACAGGCAGAGGCATATACTGGGGACTGTTTTTGTTCGTGGGCATTCCCCTGCCGGTGACAGGCGCCTGGACAGGTACCCTTGCGGCAAGTATGCTGGACCTCGATTTCAAAAAGAGCGTTGTCGCCATAATGTGCGGAGTAATGCTTGCAGCTGTTATAATCACGACACTGACCCTTTTCGGTTTCAAAGCATTCACCTGACGAAGGAGGATAAAAATGAAAAAGCTTTTGTTTGTGTTCAACCCCCACTCGGGAAAGGGACTCATCAAAAACGAACTCTGCAATATTCTCAATATCTTTACGGCCGCAGGATATGAAGTGACGGCTTATCCCACCCAGGCACCTCTCGACGGCTATGAAAAAATAAAGTCAAGCGCCGAGAGCTATGATATGGTGGTAGTCTCTGGCGGAGACGGCACTCTCAGCGAGGCTGTGAAGGCTCTTATGCCAATAGGCAAAAAGATACCCCTCGGCTACATTCCGGCAGGCTCCACCAACGATTTTGCCGCAAGCATGAGCATCCCCAAGTCAATGGGAGATGCGGCAAAGGCTATCGTCGAGGGAGTTACTTTCGACTACGACATCGGAGAGTTCAACGGGCAGTATTATGTCTATGTTGCAGGCTTCGGCGTGTTCACCGATGTTTCCTATGAGACTCCCCAGAATGTCAAGAATATGCTCGGCCACGCAGCTTATCTTATAGAAGCGATAAAGCGTCTGCCGAAATACACGGGCTTTTCCATGAAAATAGAACACGACGGCGAAGTGATAGAGGGCAGCTTTATCCTGGGGCTCATCTCCAACTCCACATCAATTGGCGGAATGAAGGCTCTGGTACGCAACGGAGTTTATTTCGACGACGGACTGTTCGAGGTGCTGCTGGTGAAAACACCTGCAAATGCCCTTGCTTTGCAGAGCCTTCTCAGCGATGCAGCTCTCAAAAAGCTCTCGGAGAAAAACTTCGTGACCTTCAAGACCTCGCATCTCAGGATAACCTCTGTTGCGGACATCCCCTGGACCCTTGACGGCGAGGCAGGAGGTATCCACCACGAGGTGGAGATAACCAACCACAAGCAGGCTATGAGATTCGTTGTGCTGCCGGACGACAAAACAGCCGTGCAGCAGCTTATAAATGCACAGAACAGCGAGCTGAAACTGCAAACGCCGGAGGACAGCGGAAATGAATAAGAGCCCTGCAAAATTCACAGTGTCTTTCCTTGTGTGCGTGCTGGTGAATTCCCTGCTGCTTTTGATAATGAGGCACTTCTCTGCAAAAGCGGATACTATGGTGTTCGTCTGCACCGGGGTATGCACCGCCTGGCTGATATACGTCATATTCTTCTGCCGGAGGTCGGTGAAGAAATGAGCGGCACACAAAGCGCATATATCTGTCCGGTGTGCAAAGACCCACTGGGGCTTTACGATAAAACTTACCGCTGCGGAAAGGGACACTGCTTCGACATCTCCGCCAAGGGGTATGTGAACCTGCTGCTCTCCAAGGGACGAAACCCTGCAAAAAGCGGCGACAACAAGCTCATGGTGAAGGCGCGGAGCGATTTCCTTGACAGCGGACACTACGAGCCTCTTGCAAACAGGGTCGCAGCGCTTATAAACAAGTATGTCTCGGGCAAGGACGAGCCTATTGTTATAGACAGCGGCTGCGGAGAGGGATATTACACTCTCATCTGCGCAAAGGCGACACCCGAAGCCCGGTTCTTCGGGATAGATATCTCAAAGACCGCTGCTGCAAAGGGAGCATCCCGCAGCAAGGCGGAAAACGTAGAAAATGCCATGTTTGCGGCAGCTTCCGGCTATTCCCTGCCCTTTGCGGACAGCAGTGCAGATGTGCTTTGCAGCATATTCGCACCTGTTGCCGACAAGGAGTATTCAAGGGTGTTGGAGCCGGAGGGCAGGCTCATCGTTGTCTCTCCGGGAGCAAGGCATCTCTTTGCGCTGAAAGCCCTGCTCTACGACGAGCCCTACGAGAACAAGCCCAACGACTACGCTCTGAAATGCTTTGAGCTTGAAGCCGAAGAGCAGCTGGACTACAGCGTGACCCTTCGCTCGTCAAAGGAGATAGGCGATCTTTTCACCATGACGCCTTACTACTACAAAACGCCGCAGTCGGCTATTGAAAAGATAAACAACACGGAAAGCCTCGTCTGCGAGTGCTCTTTCGTTATACAGACCTACAGAAAGATAAAACAGGTATGACCAAGGGGGATAAATATGGAAAGATTATTCTGCAAAGGATATACATGGGGATTTTTTTCGGGGGAAGGCGTGTTCATGACCGAAGAGGCGGAACGCTCTATGGAGCTTCTTGCCGCAAACGGGCTCAACTGGATATGCATTCCCGTAAACTGCTTTCAGGACACTTTTTACTCACTTAACATATACGCCATGTTCGGCAGGACACAGACCGATGAGGAAGTGGCCTTCGCCGTGAACAAGGCAAAGAGCCTGGGGCTCAATGTCTGCCTGAAACCTATGGTGGACTGCCTCGACCGCTCCTGGAGGGCAAGGATAGATTTCCCCCACGAGAACCCGGAGTATCTCGACAGGTGGTTCAAAAGCTACACCGCATTCATGGTGCATTACGCAAAGCTTGCCGAAAAGCTGGGCTGCGGGATGCTCTGCACAGGCTGCGAAATGGCAGGCATGGACAAGAATGCAGACCGCTGCCGCAAGGTCATCGAGGAAGTGAGAAAGGTCTATTCCGGCCTTGTGATGCACAACATCAACCACGGCGACGAGTTCCGGTTCAGCTGGCTGGACGCTGTTGACATAATCGGGCTGTCGGCTTATTATCCTGTTTCGACGCCGGAGGATCACAGCATTGAGATGATGAACAGAAAATGGGCAGAGCACATGAAGCGCATCGAGGAATGCCACAGGCACTACAACAAGCCCATAATGTTCGCCGAGATAGGCACGCGAAACGAACGCGGCTGTACGGAGACCCCCTGGGAATTCCGCTACAGGCCGGAGATACCCCTGGACGAGCAGGAGCAGGCTGATTTCTACGAATCGGCAATGGCTGCAAGCTGGGACAAGGAATGGTTCTGCGGATATTTCTGGTGGGACTGGAAGGCAAAGCTGCCCCCTGCCGACAAAGCCGCTCAGAACCGGGATTTCACGGTCTACGGCAAAAAAGCAGAGCAGGTGCTCCGCCGCTGGTATAAAGAAAAATGATCGGCTCTTGCAAAGAGCACGATTTCAGATACTATATTTCCGGCAGCCTGGAGCTGCTGTGACGAAAAAGGAGATCTCAAATATGGCGGATATGTCGGCTTACAGATCATTCAGCGAGATACAGCAGGGAGAGACCTGCGAAAGGCCTGTGCTTTTGCTGAGCATAGCCAATGCTTCCACAAGATACGGAGATACATACGTCAAGACCACCCTGCGGGACGGCAAGAGCGAGATAAAGGCCAATATGTTCAAGACCTCTGCCGAGAAGCTGGCGGAGCTGGGAGTCGTTAAGTCCTCGGTGTGCGATGCCGTGCTGACACGCACGGAAAAGGGCTTCAATCTCGACAAGCTCTCCCCTGCAAAGGACATCTCCCTCACCAAAAACGACTTTGCGAAATGCGCACCTCTCGACCTCGACATGATGTATAATGAGATATGCGAGCTTCTGAAAAGTGCTGCCGACGACTGCGGCGGAAGCTGCAAGCCTCTCTCGGAGCTTGCCCTGAGTATCCTGGAAAAGGAACAGAAGGGCTATATGTTCTCATCGGCTTCCCTGACCATGCACCACAATATGGTGGGCGGTCTGCTCTATCATTCCTACAGGATGGTCAAGGCTGCAGACGCTCTCTGCACTGTCTATACCGAGCTTGACCGGGAGCTTCTGCTCTGCGGAGCTGCTCTCCACGACATCGGAAAGATGTGGGAGTACAGGACCCACGACACCGGCGACTCCGAATATACCGCAAACGGCGTGCTCTTCGGGCATATATATATGGGGGCATCACTTATAAAGAGCTACACCGAGGGCGAAGACTACAACATGAAGAAGATACACCAGCTGATACACCTCATCCTCTCCCACCACGGCACAAGAGAGTGGGGAGCTGTTGTCTGCCCTGCAACTGCCGAGGCCTTCGTGCTGCATTACATCGACAACATCGACGCCAAGGTCTATATGTGCAACGACAACTACGAAAACTTAAAGCCCGGCGAATTCACCGAGCGTGCCCCTTTCGGCCTCGATAACAGGGTCTTCAGGCCCGACAAGTGACCCTGCGCTAAGTTTAACAAAAAAACTCTTGATTTTAGCACAGCGGTGTGATATAATAGATTAAATGTTTAGGCGATCATAAAACTCGGCGGAAAAATGGTATCTCCCTCGCAGGGGAGAATACCTTTTTCCGCACATTCCCGAGCCGCCATGGCGGCGAGGGCTTGCCCAAAAGCGCAAAAAAGAAATGTATAAGAGGAGGAATAGATGTGAGAATGAAGGCTGCACAGGCTATGGTCGAGTGCCTCAAGGCGGAAGGCATTTCCACTGTCTACGGCTATCCGGGCGCTGCTATCTGCCCCTTTTATGACGCTTTGCTCAGTGCAAAGGACGATATAACTCACGTTCTTGTGCGACACGAAGCCAACGGCGGACACGCTGCAAACGGCTTTGCGAGGATAAGCGGCAAGCCGGCTGTCTGCATCGCCACCTCCGGACCCGGTGCCGTGAACCTTCTCACGGCTATTGCAACGGCTTATGCGGATTCGATACCCCTTATCTGCATAACCGGTCAGGTAAATACCGACCAGATAGGAAGCGACGCCTTTCAGGAAGCCGATATCACCGGCTCCGCCGAGCCACTTGTCAAGCACAGCTATCTTATAAAGAACGCCGAGGACCTGCCGAGGGCTTTCAAGGAAGCTTTCTTCATAGCAGGAACAGGCAGACCGGGACCGGTGCTGCTGGACGTTCCCATGGACGTTCAGAATACTGTGATAGATTTCAAATATCCCGCTTCCGTGGATATAAGAAGCTACAAGCCCACCACAAAGGGCAATAATCTGCAAATAAAGAGAGTTCTCGATGCTCTGAAAAAAGCCAAGAAGCCTCTCATCTGCATCGGAGGCGGAGTGTTCAACTCCAACGCCCAGGAAGAGATAAACAAGCTTGCGCACATCATGAATATCCCTGTTATCACAACGATGATGGGCATTTCGGTGTTCTCCGACGACGACCCCTTGTTCTTCGGTATGCTGGGTATGCACGGAGTCAAGTCTGCTAATTATGCAGTCAACGAATGTGACGTGCTGTTCCTTGTGGGTGCAAGAGTGGGCGACAGATCTGTAAGGACTCCCCTGGCCCTTGAAAAGAACACGAAGATACTTCACATAGACATAGACCCTGCCGAGATAGGCAAGAACATCGGCGCAGACCTGCCCCTTGTGGGAGATGCCAAGACAGTTCTTTCGCAGATGCTCGAAAAGGCAGAGCCTATGGAGCATGAAGAATGGCTGGCTCAGCTGGACGCCTGCCGCACAGAACGCAAGTTCGCAGAGCCGGTCAAAGGCACTGTGAACCCGAGGGAGTTCATCCTGAAGCTCTCGAAGGCTATGCCCCAGGATACTGTGGTAGTTGCGGATGTCGGACAGAACCAGATCTGGACGGCAACGGGCTATCATATCGGCAAAGGCGGAAGGTTCATGACCTCCGGCGGTATGGGTACAATGGGATATTCCCTGCCGGCAGCTATAGGTGCAAAAATGGCAGCTCCCGAAAGGACTGTTATCGCAGTCTGCGGAGACGGCTCCTTCCAGATGGCGATGGCAGAGCTTGCAACGGCTGTCCAGCACGGAGTCAACGTCAAGGTAGTTATCATGACCAACGGCTCTCTCGGAATGGTGCGTGAGCTCCAGCAGAATTTCTACGACGGCAGAGAAACAGCTGTGGCTCTCGACGGTTCACCGGATTTCATCAAGATCGCAGAGGCCTACGGCATCAAGGCCATGAGAGTCACCGACGATGCAAGCGCCGAAGAGGCAATATGCCTGCTTTCCAAAAACGACGGGATAACACTTGTTGAGGTCAAGGTCGATCCCAAGGCTTCAACTTTGTGATATAGGAGGAATTAGGAATGAAACATACGATTTCCGTTCTTGTGCAGAACCACAGCGGAGTACTTTCAAGGATCACCGGCCTGTTCTCAAGGCGCGGATTCAACATCGACAGCCTTGCAGTCGGACCGACCAACGACGCCGAGGTATCGAGAATAACCATTATCGCCGACGGTGACGAGCATACTGTGGAGCAGATCGAAAAGCAGCTCAACAAGCTCATCGAAGTCATCAAGGTAAGAACGCTCAGCAAGGACGAGTGCTTTGCAAGAGAGCTTATGCTGGTAAAGATCAGCTGCACCGCCGACAAGCGCAGCGAGATAATGACCATCGCCGAGATGACAGAGGCAAAGATCGTTGACGTTACCCTTTCCACTGTAACTCTTGAGATCTGCGCTCGCTACAAGAAGCTCGAGCGCTTCATCGAGATCGTATCTCCCTACGGCATAATCGAGCTTGTCCGCACGGGTACAATAGCTATCCAGAAGGGCTCGGACACAATGACCGCCAAGAAATAAACGACTGCCTGCCGCGGCAGAAATGCCTGCGGCTGCACATAAATTTAATCTTACTAATAATTTATATTGGAGGAATGTTAAAATGGCAAAGATTTTCTATCAGCAGGATTGCGACATCAACCTGCTCAAGGACAAGACAGTAGCTATCATCGGCTACGGCTCGCAGGGTCACGCTCATGCGCTCAACCTCAAGGAGAGCGGCGTTGACGTTGTTGTAGGTCTTTACAAGGGCTCTAAGAGCTGGGCAAAGGCTGAGAGCCAGGGCGTTAAGGTCCTGGAGACCGCTGAGGCTGTTAAAGCTGCCGACATCATCATGATCCTTATCCCCGACGAGAAGCAGGCTGCTCTTTACAAGAGCGATATCGAGCCCAACCTCACCGAGGGCAAGACCCTTATGTTCGCTCACGGCTTCAACATCCACTTCGGCTGCATCGTTCCGCCTTCCTTCGTGAACGTTACGATGATCGCTCCCAAGGCTCCGGGCCACACTGTTCGCTCCGAGTACGAGGCCGGCAAGGGTACTCCCTGCCTCGTAGCTGTTGAGCAGGATGCTACCGGCAACGCACTTGACCTTGCTCTCGCTTACGGCGCAGGCATCGGCGGTGCAAGAGCAGGTATCCTCGAGACCACCTTCCGCACCGAGACCGAGACCGACCTCTTCGGCGAGCAGGCTGTTCTTTGCGGCGGCGTATGCGCTCTGATGCAGGCTGGCTTCGAGA
>CAMVOF010000006.1:0-31341 GCA_947169055.1 uncultured Clostridia bacterium | reverse complement strand
GCCTCCATATTGCTGTATTTGTCGTTGGAGTCCTTCACCTCTGTGCGCCTTGAAAACAGGGCGTCGGCTTCGTCGAAAAAGAGTATGACATGGCTCTGCTTTGCCTTGTCGAATATCTCGTTCAAGTTCTTCTCAGTCTCGCCGATATACTTGCTGACCACGTTGGCAAGGCTGATGCGGTAGATGTCCATTCCAAGCTCTGCCGCAAAGATCTGTGCCGCCATGGTCTTGCCTGTTCCGGGAGAGCCTGTGAAAATCATGGAGACGCTCCTGCCGTAGGGCATCTTCTTTCCGAAGCCCCAGCCGTCGAAGACTCTGTGCCGCAGCCGCACCTGATCGCAGGCTGCACGTAGCTGCTGCTTGCTGTGTTCCGGGAGGATGAGGTCGTCCCAGGTGAACGCGCT
The DNA here is from genome assembly GCA_947169055.1 of uncultured Clostridia bacterium. Classification (GTDB taxonomy): domain Bacteria; phylum Bacillota; class Clostridia; order Oscillospirales; family Ruminococcaceae; genus FB2012. The sequence goes on along the minus strand of CAMVOF010000006.1, from coordinate 30,937 downwards.
TCCCAGCTTGACCGCCTTGCTGCCCATATCCGAGCCGAAGGAGCGGTAGCAGCCGTTCTTTATATCCCGAAGCGACAGGGCTTTTCCGCCGGAAAGCAGCGATGCAAAGCGCAGAGCTTTTTCGATGGCTCCGGGGGCAAGGTCGAACTCCCCTGTCAGCTCGGCAAGGTCGGCGTCGGGATCAAGGTCGTATTTCCTGCTAACGGTCTGCCAGAGAAGAAGCTGTTCCTCGGGTACGGGCATACCGACTTTGACGGTGCAGCTCTCGGCAGTGATGTCCTGCACTGCTTCGCCGCACACAGCCACCACGAGCCCCAGCTCCTCCGCCATAAGGCTCACGGCCTCGGAGGAAAAAACATCTTCTCTGAAAGAGATCACAGGCACGGTGCCGGCGATGAGAAGCTTTGTGCAAAGCTCTTTCAGCCGTTCGTTGGAAATGCTTTTCGGCAAAGACAGAGCTGTGCTGCCGATGCCTGTTTTCCCGAAAGCCCGGCTGATCGCTGTATGTCTGCCGGAGCCTTTTTCTCCTGCAACGCAGATGACGGAAGGCTGCGCAAAGTCGAGGCCGGTCATAAGCGAGCAAAGCTCACTCGCGGCACTTTCCGTGCTTCTGATCGGGATGTATTCGCTGTCCTTGGTTTCGTCGAAGGTGAAGAAGGGGTCATTTACCGCGCCCGTAAAAATATACGAGGCGGCAAAGCCTTTGAGCTTCATTTGCGCATTCGCAAAGGGGGCTGTGCCGTCAAAGAGCCTTGCAAGAGCCGAGTCTTCGGAAAGGAATTCGTAAAAGGGCATTATATCCGAGCAGCCGAAAAACAGTCCGCTGACGGCAGCAGGAGTTATCCCCGAGGGCTCGCAGCCGAACTGCGACAGCAGCCTGCCGTGCTTTCCCGAGGAAGAAACGAACAGGCCGAGCAAGACCGCGAAGGCTTCAAAATCTCCGCAGCCGAAGGCCGAAAGCATATTGCCGAGAGGGGTGTCTCCAAGGTCTTCCGTCAGAGAGGATATCCGCTCTGCGTTTTGTTCGTCATATCCCTTTTCTGAAAACTCCGAAAGATAATTATCCAGAGGACGAAACAGATCTTCGTATTTCCAAGGCACTTTCATCACCTACCTATTTTTCCGCAAAGCAGGAAAGATACTTGCTTCTGAGCCACTTGCTGGGGCGTGTGCCGAAATCGGCGTCGAGCCTTGCGGAATATTCCTCATAGTATTTGCTTGCCTTATCGGGCTTGCCCAGTGCCGAGCAGCAGACGAGTATATCGTGGACTATCTGCTCGGAATAGGGGTCGAGCCGCAGGTCATTTTTCAGGAAGAGCAGCTCTCTTTCAAGCTCTCCCGAAGCCCGGTAATGCTCGGAGAGCATCACACAGACCTTGACATAGCAGCGGTCGAAGTATTCCTTCTTGTCCCTTGTCCAGAGGCTGTCGATGCTTCCGAGGAATCTGCCCCAGTATCCCTCTGCGGCTTTCTCGAAGGCGAGCAGCGAGGAGATATCGCCGTCCTCTGCGTACTTGCAGGCTTTGAGGATATCGAGATCCTCCTCCCGGAGAAGGGACATATCCACCGTATAGCTGCGGTTCTTGTAGCTTATTATGTTTTCGAGGCCGTAAGCCGAAAGCTCCCGTCTCAGGTTGTAGATCATATTGTGGAGCATAGCCACTGCATTCGCAGGCATATCCTCCGGCCAGAAAGCGTTGAGAAGCTCTTCCCTGCCCACGGGACGGCCTTTGTTTTCGAGCAGATAGGCTATGAGCTCCAAGCTCCGGCGGGTCTTGCACTGTATCTCCCTGCGCTCTGTTCCTGCAAGCAGACGCAGCTCCCCGAAGCGGAACACAGAAAGCTGTCCTTCCTGCTCCGAAGGCCTGGGCTCGTCTTTGCTTGTGATGCTCTCAAAAAGCTCCTGCTCTTTGCGGTAGAGGAAAGGCAGAGGGAGCCCTGCTTTCCCCAGCTGCTCCGCTGCTTTTATGACGTTTGCGGAATAAAGCTCGGGAGACGACTCGTATTTCAGCAGACCCTTATAGAGCATCCTGTATGTGCCGAAGCGGTTCTCCTTGCCGAACATACTGTCGGCCAGGTTGTAGGCTCGTTCCATTTTGTCGTATTCGCCGCTGTAATAGTGGTACTGTGCAAGTATGCCAAGGACATCGGGGTCTGAGATGGTCTCGGGACGTCCGATTATCCTGCCGCAGTAGCCGATGAGCTCGAACTCGCAGTTCGAGAGCAGCTCCTCGCCGTAGATGCGCAAAAATCCTTCCGCTGCCTGTGAGTCTCCGCTCTTTTCAAAAAGCGCAGCAGCCTCGGCAAAGCGTTTGTTCTTGATGAAATGATCCGCTGCCCTGCGGAGAAGATCGCTGCGCGACTGAGAAGGCAGGAAGGATGAAAGCACCTGCCTCATCGCTTCGGGATAAAGCTCGTCCCCGTCGGATGCGATGCCGAGCTTGACAAGCTCCGCCGATTTTGCTCTGCCGTCAGGAACGCGGAAAACTTCCTTTGAGAGGCTTGGGTCCTTTGCAGGGATGAACGCTGTCATCAGCAGATATTCTCTTAGATCGTCCCCGAGGCCCGAGAGGATATTCGCATCAACATACTGGGGCAGATAGCTTTTGTCGGCAGCTTCCGAAGGCTCGCCGCCTATCCGGGCAAGTTCCGCCGCCGCTGCACACCAGCCTCCGCTGAAAGAATGGAGGGTGTTGACATAGATATCCGAGGGCCGCTCGGAGAAGGCAGAAGCAAGCTCCGCCGTTTCGCCGCGGGCAAAGCCAAGGCTTTTGCTTCCCATTAAAGCGGCAGTTCCCTCCATAACAAGGGAAAGGAGGAAGTCGGGTATCCGCCTTGCGGCAAAGACCGCCCGAAACTTCCCTGCCGCCGCAGCTTTGGCAAGAAGCTCCAGCAAAGATGCAGCCCGGGGCTCGGTGATTAGCGAGGCGTTGTCGAAAAGCAGCAGCTTTCCGCCCTCTGCCGACAGTGTTTCGGCAGCTTTGCAGACAGCTTCAAAAGCGCTGTCCTCCGGGGCGATATCCGCCTGCGGCAGCGCTTCCGAAAGCAATGTTATCACTCTTTCGCAGGAGTTGTCCTCGGCGCCGGCAGAGAAGCAGACGCTGTTTTCGTTATCCTCCGCAAGCTGGGAAAGGAAAGCTGTCTTTCCCCAGCCTGCACAGCTGACTATCAGCAGAAGCTGCTGCGAAAGCTCTCTGCCCTCACGCCTTACAAAGGGTGAGGGTCTTGCAAAGCTGTGCTTGAGTTTGTCAAAAAATCCGTATGACATAGTTACTTCTCATATCCTAACATTTCCGCGACTTCCTCGAGAGATGCGTTCTGCGGCAAGCCGAGTGCTTTGAGCATATTGTTCCTGTCTCCTCTTGAAGACTTCATTATGTTGTTGGCACGCTTGAGGACAACGCGGTTATAAGCGGCGTTATAGACATCCGGGGTGATCTGGCTCTCGTCGCTGCTGAGATCGACGTCGGCACCGAGCCTGGCGTACGCGATCTTTTTGACAACGGAGTCCGAGAGGTTCATGGCGTTGATCCGGGGATCGTTCTTTATCTCGTCCCTGATCTTCTGCATCTTCTCGGTTATGTAGGTATCCATAACGCTGTCCTTGTTTTTCTTGTCGGCTTTGGCGTCGGCATCTTTGGACTTCGAGTCAACGTACTTTCCCAAGCCCTTCCATAAGCTCGACACAGCCCCGAAGATACCGCCCACATAGCCGCTGGTGGGGCCGCTTGAGAGGATAGAACCCAGACTTCCGCCGAAGCTCAGAAGCGACGAAACAGTTCCGAAGATCCCTGCCATATTGCCGCGTTTGCTCTCCTGAGCGGCTTTGTTCTCGTTGTGATCCCTTGCCATTCTCATGGCGTACCATTTGGCCTTGGCGGTATTCTTGGCTTTTTTCAGCGACCGGGATGTTTTGTCGTTCCTGCCGGTCCTTTCCTTGTAGTTCTTATAATCCCGCCTTGCCTTTTTGTAGTCGCTGTCGGTAAAAGATGCGATACGGTCGTCTCCTGCTGAGATGCTTGCGTTTATCTCGTCGGCAACGGCCTGGTGTGCTGCGGAATTCTTCTTTGCCCCTGCGATGCTGCCGATACTTCCGGCGACATCGAACACGCTGCCCGCAAGCCCGAGATAGCTCCCGACCTCAGCGCCGGATCTTGCTCCCAGATCTCCTGCAAGGCCGGAGACAGCTCCGCCTGTCTGGAGCAGACCGGAAGCGGTGCCCATCACGGAATTGAATATACTGTAGCCTGCCTGACTCTTTCTTCTCTCGTTCTTGCCTGCCTTGACTTTATTGTAGGCCTTGACATCCCGGATAGTATTCATAACGCCCATCGTGGCGCTGAGACTTCCCGATCCGAGGCTCAGAAGGTTCGAGCCTATATCGACGAAGTTGGTGACGTCATCGCCGTTCTCAAGGTTCTTTTTGTCGGAATAGGCGGCGTTGAAGATGCCGGCAGAGGAAGTCAGAAAGCTTGCCGTGTTGGTGATATGATCTACGGTATCGTCTATGCCCTCGTCGGGATCGCCTTTGGGAGAGGTGTCCGTGTTCGCCTTGTTTCCGAGGTGGGGATACACCAGCTTGTTCCAGACAAGTATCTTATCGTTCACATTGCCCTGTACACCGTCGAGGTTGCCCGAAAGCACCTTGGCAGGGACTTTGTTCGCACCTGCGGCGATGTTTTCCGGCGCAGGAGAGACATCATCGGGAAGCTCGTCCTCTCCGGCGAACGGAAAGACTTCCTCCGGCTCATCGACCACAGTGGTCGTAGCAAGCCCGTTATTATCTGTCGGCATTATCGTTCCTCCTTCCCTTCAAGTCCCGGGACTCTGCCCAGGGTTTTATTCTCCCGTCATCGCCGCTGCGATATCCTCGACTTCGGCGTTATGCGGCAGACCGAGAGCATCGAGCATATTTTCTCTTGTATCTTTGTCGGCATATTTGATGTTTGCCGCTCGTTTCAGCGCCAGCAGCTTGAATGCTTTCAGCTTATCGCTTCCATCGATCTCTTTGTCGATTATCGGGATATTGACACCGAGCCTTGCAACAACGATGCGTTCCTTTTCGTGCCGGCTGAGCTCACGGTCGCCGTATTGACCGCGTTCTGCATCGTCCACTCCCTCGAATATTTCATTCTCAGCCACATTGAGGTTGTTGCTCTTGTCTGTGATGTACCTGTCTATGTGCCATATCTTTTTATTGTTGATATCCTTGGCTGCATTCTTGTCCGACTGATATTCCGCAAACATACCGCCGTATTTAAGAAGGGCACTCGTGGCATTGAGCACAAGGCTCAGCAAAGATCCTCCCTTTGATTTGAGGAAGTCCGAGCTTGCAAAAGCCTTGGTCAGAGAATTTGCGCCGGAGACAAGCGACCTTGCAAAGCCAAAGCCTCCCTTGACGATCTGACGGGCTTTTATCTCGTTGAAATCCTGTGCCATGACCATGCCGTATTTTTTCGCCTTGAAAGCATTCTTTGCCTGGATATTAGTCGCTCTGTCGGCGGCTTTATCCGGATCATTTATATCATCCTTAAGATTTTTTTCGTGGTCCGGATCCCTGCGCAGAGTATTACGTACTTCTTCGTTCCATGCACCGGAAGCCGTGGCGATACGGCCGTACTCACTGTTCATACTGCTGCCGCCGAGCATGGACATGAAATTGCCTGCCATATCAAATACAGCGGCGGTAGCACCGAGACCCCTTGTCCACTTTTTCTGCGTGTCGGAGTCCTTGTTTTTGCCGAGATACTTGGTGCCCGCAGTGGCACCCGAAAAGAGACCTGCAGCGATAGAACCGTAGCTCCCCCAGCGAGACTTTCTGGCAGCTGCCTTTTTCTTCTCGTTCTTCATTTTTTCGATCTTCTTCGTCTGCTGGTGGGCCTTGTATATGCCGTTGAGCGCAGCGACTCCCGAATTGACCATAGAGCCTATCGCAAAGCCGGTATCGGTTTTTTCATCGACCTTTTCGCCCTGCCAACCTTTGTAATTGCTATACATAGTCTCGCCCTCGACTGCGGCTGAACCCAGTCTGGTGAGATGGTCTATACCTGTCGAGATATAGTGTCCGGCACCCTTTTTCGGTTCTTCGGGTATCCTTTCAAATTCGGGCTTGTGCTTGGCATTGCGGTATCTCGTTACAAGATTGTCCTTTAGCAGCCTGGCTCTTCTTTCCCTTATCCGAGCCGCTTCTTCGTCTTCGTTATCGGCATCGGCCAAATGACGGGTCGGAGCACGGGCAGGAGGATCGTTTGCTATTATTTCTTCACTTTCCGAGCCTTCACTTTCAGAGCTTTCGCTTTCTGTGCCTTCTCTGTCAACGTTTTCTCTTTCTCCGCCTTCTCTGTCCTGAGGCAGAGGATCGTCTTCGCCCTGTACCGGCACAACTTCTGGTCCGCACATTTTTATATCCCCCTCTCCGTTACTGATCTACAAATATTCCCTGCTCTGTGAGCTGCTCGCAGGTGAGCTCGCCGTTTATGAGCGGCAGAAGCTGCTGCCTGCCCTCTGCCGCAGCGCTCGAAACAGCATCCAGCGTTGCAAAGAACGCTGCAAGGGTGTTCACCGGCTGAAGCTCGCCGTCAAGCAGGAAAGTATGACTCAAAAATACTGCGCCGTCGCTTATGACGGAAAAGCTGCCTACCCTGAGAAATCTGTTGAAATGACCGATGACCTTTGCGGCATTTTCGGTCTGCTGTTTGCCGAGCCCCGAGAAAACCGTCACAAGGATGCCTATGCCCTTTGTGTCCTCGGAAAGCTGCTCTATGGTCACGTTGCAGTCCTCGGGCAAGCCAGGCTCGTCGGGATAATCATAAACAACGGCTTCCCTGCCTGCGATCTCCTCTATCCTGCACTCGAGGCCTATCGCTCTCATCTGTTCCGCGATGATCTCCGGCGTGATATTCATTTCAGCCATAGCCGTCATTCCTCCTCTCCCAGTTCTTTGAGCACATCTTCTGCACTCATCTCTCCGTCAAGCAATTTCTTTATCCATACACCTGCATTGGCGATGGCGTTCTCCATAAAGCCGATGCTTTTCAGCAAGATCCTTGCGGCTGTGCCTGCGGAAGCCGTTTCGTCCAGCAGGAAGCTGTGGTTGAAGAAGACCGTCTTCTCCTCCTCGAAGAACACGAAACCTCCCAGCCCTATGCGGGCATTCAGAGCGTTCAACACAGCTTCAAGATCGCCGGTCTTGTCCCCGGGGATATTTTTGAAGGTGAAGATCATGGTCTGGAAGATGAACATATCCTGAGCATAGTCTTCCACCGATACGGTATAGGACAGCTCTTCCTCCTCGGAAAAAGGCGAAGCCGCCGTGATGAGCAGCGCTGCACCCTCGTCGGTATCAGTTATCGCTGCCTCCTTTACGTTTTCTTCAACGAGCTCCGCGATCGCCGCAAGATATTCCTTTGCGCTTGTTTTATCCATAAAAGCACCTCCGCTTTATACGCCGAAATAATCGAAATCGGCGTTGGTGAGAATTTTACCGTATTTGGAGAAATTGAGCTTCACAGCCTCGATGATATGGCTGTTGCACAAGCCCCTGCCCTCAGCCGCAGCAAGGAAGGCGGCATTGGTGAGTATCTCCTTGATATTGCTGCCCGAGAGCTCGAAGCGTTCGGCGAAGAACTCGAAATCTATGGGCTCGTCGATCTTTGCCTCGGCAGGCAGGATGGTCTTCCACAGCCGCAGCCTTACATCCGCGGTGGGGAACACGAAATTTATCATGAATTTTATCCTTCGCTTGAAGGCGTCGTCGATGTTGTTGACGTAGTTCGTGGCAAGGACGGTTATGCCCTCGTGCTCCTCCAGCTTCTGGAGCAGAAAGGCTGTGTCCGCATTGGCATAGCGGTCGTTGGCATCCTTGACCTCGGAACGCTTGGCGAACATGGAATCCGCTTCGTCAAAGAACAGCATGGCGTTGATGTTCTTTGCCCTGTCAAAAAGCTCGCTGATGTTCTTCTGCGTTTCGCCGATATACTTGCTCGTCAGCTGGGAGAGGTCGATGCGGTAGAGCTCGAGGCCAAGGTCGTTGGCCATGACCTGCACAGCCATGGTCTTTCCTGTTCCGGGAGAACCGTAGAACAGCGCACAGAGCCCCCGGCCGTAGGGAGTCTTCCTGCGGAAGCCCCAGTCCTCGTTTACGATGCTGCGGTATCTCACCTGGTCGCAGATCATCTTCATCTTTGCCTTCTGGTCGTCGCTGACCACAAGGTCGTCCCAGGTGAACACGGCGTTTATCGGCGTCGCATAGCTGCCGAGGGGATTTACCGAGTGCTGCTTTACGCCTGCGATCACGGTCTCTTCCGTAAGGCTGCCGTTTTGGGCAAGCTCCGCAGCCGTCCTGAAGGCACGCTCTATACCGAGGGGTGTGAGGATATATCTGTTGGCAAAGGACGTGGGGTCAAGGCCGCTGCCCTTTAAGTGATGCTCCCAGAAGAGCTTTCTCTCGTTGGCTGTGAGCATGGGAAGCTCGATGCCTGCGCAGAGGGCTTTTGTGGATGCAAAGGCCTGAGTCTTTTCGCCGGAGACCCAGAAGAGAAATCGGAAAAGCTCCGATATCTGCCCTGCTGCCGAATCCGCTTTGGCAGCCGAAGAGGATGTCCTCAATGCACCGTCGCTGTCGCGGACGGAAGAAGCCGCATCGTTGACAAAGCAGGGTATCGCTCCGAGAAGCAATGTCTCGGTGTATATCATATCGAGGTATTTTTCAAGGGATGTGCCCGCAAGCTCCGTGAGCTTCGGGAGATCTACCCTCAGCACCTTGAGCCCCACAGAAGCCGCAGCTCTTGCAGCCGCATAGCATCTGCCGACGCCTTTAGGGCCGTAGAGGTCGAGCACGAAGCAGCCTTCGTCTTTAAAGGCATTCCGGGTAAAGAGACTTGTGATCTCTGACTGCTGTTTTTCCCTGACGGGGATATGAAAGCTCTGCTCTTTGCCGTCGATCAGCCTGCAGCAGGGAGAGAGCAGGGGGTCGATCTTGTTGAGACCCAGGATGTACGAGCTCACTCTTCTTGAAAGCACCAGCCGCTGGGATATCTCACTGCGGTCACGCTTTCTGAATTCTCTGCTGCAAAGGAATCTCGTCAGCGCCGAGCTGCCCGAAAGCAGCTTTGCTGCACCCGAGCCTGCGCTGCCGAAAAAGTATTCGTAGAGCTTCACCGCAAGCCAGGGGGTCGCGTAGATGTCGGAATTGTTGTTGTGCAGGTTCACGAAGACGCTCTCGTATTTTCTGTCGTACTCCGCGGCAAGAGCCAGCAGCATGGCAAAGGTCTCAAGCTCCGAAAGCTCGAACTTTATCCTGACGGCTTCAAACCTGGGGATGAACTCCTTTGATGCACTTTTTCTCAGCCTGCACATGATATGGAAATGCCCGTTCTCTATCTGCTCCGCAGCTTCGGGAGACAGCGCATCGAAAGCATCCGCGCTCCGTCCCGAGAGCAGCACCTCTGCAAGGTCCTGTGCCGCGACGGTCATTCCCATAGCAAAGCCGGCCTCGCCTTTTTCGGGCAGGCCCTCTGCGCTTAAGCCCCTTGCACTCGCCGCTGCGGTGAAGCAGAGATCGAGGAAGGAAAACAGCTCCCCGAGATGCTCCTCGCTGCTTGAATAGGGCTTGAGCATTTTGCTCATATCAAAATACGAATCGTAAAGCTCGCTTATCTTCATAGACCTGTCTGATCCCCTTTGGTCATCCGAAATAACGGAAGCCTATAACTGTTGTGTCGAGCTCGCTGTCAGCACCGCCTTTGAAGCTGTCGAGTCTGGCTTCAAGCTCGTCTATCATTTCGTTCAAGTAGTATTTCGACGACGCGATGTCGTTTATCTCGTTCTGTATCCTCTCCGCCGTGAAGCGTTCGCCCTCGCTGTTCTTCATCTCAGGCACACCGTAGGAGGTGAGGATGATGCTGCTGCCCTGGCTGAGGGTCATCTGCTCCTGCTCGAAGGAGACGCTTCTCATCTCTCCCAGATTGAACTGGATAGACAGCTTCTCGGCTTCGTACTTCTCTCCGGGACGTTTGATGAGCATGGGCGGCATCCCTGCATTGACGTATCTTACTGTGCCGGTGGAAAGCTCGATCTCCGCGATAAGAGCGCTGACGGTAAGGCTGTTGTCGCTTCGCTCGAAGGCACAGAGCTGGTCGTTGGTCTCGGCAGCTATGCGGTAAGGCGGATAGCCTATCTTTGCAAGGCACTTGATGTTCGTGGATGCCAGCATGGACATGAGCATCGCAGGAAGAGTATTCCCTATGGACTCGCCGATGACGATATAGAGGTGATCCTCGTCGCTTAGGATATAGTTGCAGAAGCTGCAGCTGTGATAAACGGTGTTTTTAAGGCTGGCGTATATCTCGAAATCGTTTCTCTCCGGGAATGCAGGATAGCTGAGCTCTGCCGAGGTGGCTGAACGTATCCCGCCTGCAACGGCAAGGTCGGCTTTCATCCTCTCCTGCTCGGCGGAAGCTGCTTTAAGGTCGTTGGTGTATGTCAGTATGGACTCAGACATCTTGTTGAAGGCCTGAGCCATTTGCTCTATCTCGTCGTGGGTCCTTATCTCGGTGACGGGTTCAAAGCTGTGCTCGCCGAAGTCGGAGACGAAATTGTTCATCCTGTCGGAGAGCAGCTTCACCGGCTTGATTATGCCCTTGTGCATGAAGATCAGCATCATGGTCACAAACACAGCCATTACCCCGAGATAGATCAGGGTGATCTTTATTATCTCTTTGAAGGCTTCGTTGCGGGTCTTCATCATAGGGCTGCCGGCACCGATAACGGCATAGACCTTTCCGTTGTTGTCGGTGACGGGAACAAAGGCGAAGAGCATCTTGCCGTCGGAATGGTTCTCGAGGTTCTCGGTGGTAACGGACTCGCCCGACTCCGCCACTTCTTTGAGATATTCGTATTCATCGAGGCCGCTCATATTATCTCCCAGCGACATTTTTCCGTCGCTGTTGTAAGCCCCGAAGGAGGGCCTTTTGCTGCTGTCGCCGTCATCATCCTGCATAATATCGAAGAGATAGACCACCTTGTTTTCCAGCTCGCCGTCGCTGTCATAGGAAAGCTTGTAGATGAAGAGATAGGAAAGCTCGAAGGTGTTCTTTATATCGCTCAGATACTCCCAGGTATAGCTGTAATCCTCGTCCGTGCCGTATTGCAGCCAGTCCTCGAGAGTATTGGCATCCACCATTCTCCTGGCATATTCGCTGCACTGCACGAGCTGCTTTTCCGAGCCCTCGAGGGCTGTGGAATAGATGACTTTATAGATAACAGTTCCGATAACGGCCGAAACGATAGCTGTCATCAGAAGAAATATAAAGAAAGTCCGCGTCTTTATTTTGCCGAATATTTTCATGACCGTTATCACCTCCGTTTCGTGTTGTACCTAAGATCAGATCACAGCAAGATATTTGCTGCTGTCGGTCTGCTCGTCCGAGATAAAGCTGTCGCACTTATAGACGTATTCCTTTGCGGGACCGTCGCTGCGGTCGAATTTCAGCAGCTCGATGAAGTATGATCTTGCCTGCAGATAATTGCCTGCCAGAAACAGCTCGACGCCCTTTTCAAAGAATATCTTGCTGCGGCGTTTTTTGTATTTGCTGTCGGCAGGATCGCCGTCAAAGACATCGTAAAGCTCTGTGTCCCGTCCGTCCTGTTTGCTGCGGATGAGCCCCAGCCTGCGAACGGAAAATCTGCTGCCCAGATCTCTTATCCGTCCTGCTGCGGCATCTGTGATGAGGATAGCCGCGTTGAAGCCTGCTGCAAGCTCGCTTATCCGTATTGCAAGGCTGCTGTCCTCGGAGACGGCGATGAACGTGCTGAAAGAGCCGTACCCTATCGTCCCCATGCTGACGGTGCCGTAATGTATGCCGACTGTCAGCTTTGCGTCCGAGGCTTCGGCGTTTGCAAAGGTCTTCGTACATATCTCAGTTGCACAGCGCAGAGCCTTGTCGCATTCCCGCTCGAAGATCGCAGAGATGCCTGCCTCCGAGACACGGCAGATCATTCCGCCGTATTTTTCTATCACGGGAGCTGCTCCTCCCAGGATAGCTCCCAGCACGGAGATAAGCTCCTCGCTGGTCCTTTCTCCCCCGGGGAAGAAGACGTGTATATTCATTATCGCCGCTTCTTTTTTCGTCAGGGCTGCTGAAGCCGTTGTCGCGTTGTCCATTGTTTTCCCTCCCGTTATGGGATCTGAATAGTGTTCGCAGCGGGGTTGACTATCTGTATCACTCCGCCGTATGCGCACATAAGTTTGCTTGTATTGTTTAAGGCCGGGCTGCCTGCTATCAGCACCGTCGGGCTTCCGGGAGCCCAGGGAGCTGTTATCGCCGGGATACAGGGCATGGGGGTGAGCACTCCCCAGGCTGCCGCTGTTGCGGACGCCACCGTCGGGTTGCCGAGGCAGGTACACATCCCGAAGGGCATTATGTTCACCAGCGGCTTGTTATCCATTATGTTTGCCAGCGGAGCCGAGGTGACTGTTCTGTTCTGAGGAAGGACATTAAGCGCCGACGGAGCCATTCCGAAGGGACACATAAGCTGTGCTCCTCCGCATACCGCAAAACCCATAGTCCGCCTCTCCTTTCGATGATCTTATATCATTTCTGCCGTGAGGGTACTGCCCTCGCCGCGTTCTATCTCCTTTGTTATCTCCGTGCTGCCTGCGGCTTTAACGATGACAGCGCTGTCCGAGGGGCTTGTCCTCACTACGGCAAAGAAGCTGCCATTTTCGTCAGCCCTTGTCCTGACCGCAGGAGCTATCGCCGTCCCCACCTTCGGGTAGGAGTTCCGCAAAGCTTCGTCAAGGGCATATTCCCCCTGAGCTTCCTTCGAGGCTTCGCCTATCCTTACGGTCTCGCCGCTGCCCTCCGGGGCTGTGAGGCGAAGGAGCCTTCCCTCGGGAGATGCGCTTTCGCCGCAGTAGAGAGACAGCGAAGCATCCCCTGCCTTGGCGTCTTTCTGGAGCTTGAAAGCTGCCTGCTTGCCCCGGGCAAAGAGAGTTATCTCTGCGCCGGGCTCTGCCTTTCCCTCCACTCTTATGCTGTCGGGGGGTATGCGGTAGAGCCTGTTTGGGCTCAGGCGCATAAGCAGGGTGACGAGCTTCTTTTCGACCTGAACTTCTGCGGTGGTCCTCATATAAGTCCCGCCTTCCGCGGTAACGGTATAAGTGCCGCAGGGCAGCTGGAGGAAAGCGTTCCAGCCGTCGTTCTTTTTTACGGGAGGCTTCTGCCCCTCTATCCAGGCTCTTGCGTTGCTGCCGGTTATGGGAAGACCTGTTAGATCGTCAAGCAGCAGCACGGCCAAAGACACTCTCGCCGTGACCCTGTTCGAGATACCGAATCTGTCGTCCATCGTCTCTCCTTTCGGCTTTTACCGTCAGAGCTGACCGACGGTGATGTCCGTCTCGGTCACTCTTGTAATGCTTGTGATCTTCTCGGACTCGATCTCTATGGGATAGACCCTGTAAAAGACCGAGAGCTTGTAGGGCTGGTCCGAGCTGTTCCAGATGCGGTGCTTTTCCTCCGTTTCGAGGTCGAGCATCTCTATCCTCGGGGGATAGCGAAGATCGCTGAACGCCTTGCCGAAGACCTCTCCCTTGAGGACGGAAGTCCCCTCAAGGAGCTGTATAGCTCTGCCGATGAGCTTTGCTTCCTCGAGCATACGGAATTTGATGTCGCTGGAGGAATAGGCTGTTATCATATAATAGAGATCGACGAAGGACGAGGGGCTGCGGAGCTTGTCTGTGCCGACAGCCGTTCTGTCCGTGGGGATGATGTCGGTGTTGCGCTTGATGTCGTAGAGGCAGATGCCGAGGCTTATGTCTCCCCTTTCAGAGGGGCTGCACACATCGATACCCTCGCTGTTCTGTATCAGGTCGGGCACCATTCCCTCCCGGAGAAGCTTCACAAGGGCTTCTCCCGTCTCGGATACGATATTGTAGTTCGGCATATCAATTATCCTTTCTTCTTTTCGCCTTTTTCTTTCTTGTCATCCGCTTCGGAGGATGAATCGGGCTCTTCCGGCTCTTCGGGCGTTTCGGTATCGTAGATCACATTGCCCTTTTCGTCATAGAGCACGCCCTTGCCGTAGTATTCGCCCAGGCGGAATTCTCCGATGTACTTTATGTTTCCGTTGTCGTAGAACTCTCTGCCCTCGCCGTCGTACTTGCCCATATAGAAGCCGCCGTCGTAGATAACGGTGCCCTTGCTGTTGAAGAGCCTGCCGAGGCCGCTGTACTCGCCGAATGCGAACTGTCCGTCATAGACGAGCTTGCCGGAATACTTGTCGTATAGCTTGCCGTTTCCGTGGTAGCTGCCGTCCTTTATCTCGCCGGAATAGATAACGGTATCGTTCTTCTTGATAACGACCGTTCCCGTGATGACATCGCCGTTTTCGTCGAGGACGCCGTCAGCGATAACGTTGCCGTCTTCGTCGTAGTATGTTCCGCTGCCAACCTTTTTGCCTGCGCGGAAGGTACCCGTGAAGTCCAGGTCTCCCTTTTCGTAGAGCGAGCCCTCGCCCTCGTATTTGCCGTCCTTGAACTCTCCTTCGTAGATAAGATCGCCTGTGGAGGGATCGTAGAGCTTGCCGGAGCCGTTGTACTTGCCGTCCTTGACCTCGCCGTCATAGATGAGGTTGCCGTCGTCGTCGGTTATGCGGGTGTCGCCGTTCTTGACGCTGCCGCCTCCGCCCAGCTCGCCGCTTGCTTCAACGTTTCCGTCCTCGTCATAGAGGGTACCTGTGCCTGCGATCTCGCCCATCTCGAAATCGCCTTCGTAGCGGAGCTTGCCCTTCTTGTAGAGCTTGCCCTTGCCGTTGTACTTGCCGTCGGTGAAGCTGCCGTCATAGACGAGCTTGTTTTTCTTGTATTCCTTGCCGGCGCCGTCGTACTTGCCGTCCTTGAATTCTCCTTCGTAGATAAGGTCGCCGGTGCTCTCGTCGTAGAGCTTGCCGGTGCCGTTATAGACGCTGTCGTTGACTTCTCCGATATAGAGGACGCCGCCGCTTTCGCCGAAGAGTATGGTCGTACCGGAAACGACGACTCCGCTGCTGACCGTACCCTGGCCGAGGACTTCGCCGTTCAGGTCGTAGAAGGTACCCTGACCCTGCATCTCTCCCATGGAGAACTCGCCGTCGTAA
Source organism: uncultured Clostridia bacterium (assembly GCA_947169055.1). Classification (GTDB taxonomy): domain Bacteria; phylum Bacillota; class Clostridia; order Oscillospirales; family Ruminococcaceae; genus FB2012. Next base: position 15,802 of record CAMVOF010000006.1, on the reverse strand, counting down.
TAGAGCTTGCCGTTTTTATAGAGCTTGCCCTTGCCGTCGTATTTATCGTCTGTGAACTCGCCCTCATAGACGAGCTTTTTATCCTTGTATTCTTTTCCTGTGCCGTTGAGAGCTCCGTCCTTGAAGTCGCCCTGGCATTTCAGGCCGTCCTTGTCGTAGAGCTTGCCTTCTCCGCTGTAAACTGCCTCGGCGAAGTCTCCGTCATAGAGGAGCTTTCCTGTTGCGGCATCATAGAGAGTGCCCTTGCCGTCGATAACTCCGTTTACGAAATTGCCGCTGTAGAGTATCTTCTGGGTCTTGGGATTGTAGAGAGTTCCCGTACCGTTATAGAGGCCGTTGCCGAACTCGCCGTCATAGAGGAGCATACCCGTCTTTTCGTCGTAGAGTTTTCCGCTGCCGCTGAAAAGCCCTGCCGAATAGCCGCCGATATATCTCACTCCGCCGCCGCTGAAATACTCCGTTCCCGTGCCGTCGAAGAGGTTGGAGACAAAGTCTCCCTCGTACTGCAAAGTGCCGTCGGGGAAGTAGAGCTTGCCCTTGCCGGAATACTCGCCGGAAACGAATTCGCCGTCATAGACGAGGTCGCCGCTGTAGTCGTAAAGGATGCCGTCGCCGTCGATCTTGCCCTTATCGAGCCTGCCCTCGAAGATGAGGACATCGTGATCCACGGAATCATAGAGCCTTACCTTGCCGGAATAATCGGCGCACTCCGCGCTGTTGATCCACATGGACTTGGTGAACCACATACTGACTACCCAGGGGTAGAGGAACTTAACAATGCAGATCACTATGACTATCAGGATCAGCACGATGAGCACCAGCAGCTTCTTGGCAACGTATTTGTCGCCCACAACAGCATACTGCCTGATGTTGTTGGGCTTGCTGGTTATGCCCTTGACTCCGCCCTTGACATCTGTTGCGACCTTGCCTGCGATATTCTGGGGGTTGAGCTTTCTGAGCACCGCCCTTATGAAAAGCAGCACGGGCGTTATAAATATTCTCTGGAATTTTTTGAAGAACAGCTTAAACGCCGCGATCAGATCGAAATTCATGTTTTATATCACCTGTTCTGGTCTATGGAAACAGTACCAATATTGTCGAACTGGGGGTCTTTTTCCTTGCTGTTGCCCGGGTCGAAAAACGTGTATATCAGGTATCCGAAGGCAAAAAGCAGCAGCAGGATTATCAATGCGGTCTTTGCTTTGGAGAAGACTTTTTTTATGCCGTCCCAGAGCTTGTACCAGAATGTCCTCGGCAGCTCCGAGCCTTCGTCGTAGCCCTCGAGCCTGCCGCAGAGAGCGTAGTATTCGCTGTAAAGGTCTATGATGCTTCCCTCTGCGAGCTCCGGCAGACGGTCGAAGAATCTCACAAGCTCCTCCGGGACTTTCCTTTCAAGCTCTCTTGCGAAGATCAGCCGCAGGACTCTCTCGATATTATCTTTCGCCGAGCAGCTCCTGTTCGAGACTATATCCTCTATGGGATAGTTGAAATTCACGGTGAGATCGGAAGCTACGGTGATGCAGTCGGGAGAGAAGCATTTGTCCAGGAAGTAATCGGGTATATCCTGGAGCACTGCCCTCTCGAGTATCCTTCTGCCGAGCTCCAGCCTTTCGGCAAGGGGCAGGGCTTCCGTTGCCAGCTTTTTCTCAAGGGACAGCCCCTGGGTGTATCTCATGACGATGCAAAGGGAATCGTTGTAGTTGAAATACTCGATGAGGTCCGTGAAGGCTGTGAGATCCACTGTGTCATAAAGCCAGCTGACTATGGAGGGAAAAAGGCTCCTGTCGTGGATGCTGAGCACCGAACAAAGGCCGCCTCCGCTGACGTTTCTGCAAATATAGCTGCTGAAAAGCTCGTTCTGTTCCTTGACTCCCGTTATGGGATAATCGTGCTCGTAGGTGCTTATCATCAAAGCGGAGGCTCCTTTCTGAGATTTAATGTATTACTCCCTTACGACTACCATTATGGAAGCCTTGACCTCGGGATAGGCCGCACTCTGTGCAACGACCTCATATACTCCCTCAACTGCGGGAGCTGTGTAAAGCCCGTTGTGGTCGATGCTGCCGCCTGTTTCGGGAACTACGGACCAGCGCACCGTCTTGTTGGTCATGTTGACGCACACAGCCTCGAGATACCTGTTCTCTCTCGGCCCGATTATCAGCGAGTTGGGCTTTATCATTATCTTCATATTGTTCTTTTCGCTTACAGCCTCGTCGGCATCGCGGATAGCCGTCCACTTGACCTCCACGAAATCATCCAGCACCGTCGAGGAGGTCATGGCTCCGATGACGAAGCTGCCTCTCGAGGGATCGGTCTTTGCCGCAAGGGTGAGCTGCGGACAGGCGTCCTTGAATATCTGGGGATCGCCGTATATGGTCTTTTTCTCGGAGTTGTTTATCCCAAGCAATATCGTGACGCTTCCGAGGCCGAGGCCGTGGGTTATCTCCTCGGAATAGAAGACCTTGTTTTTCAGGCTGCCGGAGCTTAAGTCTATCCTGCAAACTCCGCTGGCGATATCCTTCTCGGAAGCCTTCGGGATCGCTGCCGGCTTTCCTTCGGGAGACTGTCCCGAAGGGGCATCTCTCTCTTCGCGGTGGAGCCTGTGCATCGCGCTGAGCATCACTCCGCCTGCAACATACTGCTTGAAGGGGACATTTACGATATTCTCTATCACCGCCGTGTCTCCGGCATTCACAAGGTCTATCCTCGCAAGATAGAGCCTGTGGCTCATGGTGCTGCGGAGCAGAGAATCCATGTCTCTTTCATAGGCGGCTCTGATAGCTGTGTCCTCTATGCTGCCCTCTATCACCGAGATGCCGGATGTTCCCGAAAGCTCTCCCGACGCAGGGACTTTGTCGAAAGCGAGAGTGAAGGTGGAGGGATCAGCCTTGAGAGTTCCTGCCGTATCGGTGACGTTCGTTGATCTGAGCTTATAGACGAGGGTGTATTTTCCCGTCTTGTCAAAGAGATACTCGTTGAATTTTACCGGAAGCACAGAGCTGCCGTCCTGCTCGTTGTTCAGGCAGACGAGCTGAATGTCGTAGGAGAATGCGGCGAACTGCTTGGTGAAGGTCTCCACCTCAACTTTCAGCTCGAAGGGCATCATCGGGTTTACGTATCTCGGGGTGATGTGCCTTATGCAGAGCTGGTCGCTGCTGAACACGGTGACTGTCTGCTCGCAGATATCACCCACTCTGTCGATGCTGTCGTCCGGCTCGGAGGATGTGAGGTAGAGGTTGTAGTTCTCCCTGATCTTTCCGTGCGGCTCTTTGCTGTCGGACCCGGAGATGCTGTAGGATGCTCCGCGTTCGCCTTCGCTGTATTCAAGACAGAGATAGACATAGGCGTTGCTGCCGCTGTTCATGGCGGTCTCGTAGCCGTTTATCATGGTGAGCTTGTTGGTCACGGGGATATCCACGATTATCTCCCGTCCGGTATTGTCGAGAGCCATTCCGCTCTCCACGGAGATAGTCCTGTCGTCGAGCCTTACGACATTCAGTCCGCAGACCACTCCCATGCCGTGGACGAGGCGGTTGATGAGCCTGCGCTTGTCGTTCATATATCTCTGCTCGGCGTTGAAATCCTCCACGCTGAGAAGCATCCCGTAATAATACTTGTTTCTTTCAAAAGGGTAAAGCTGAGTATTTTTCATAGTCCCGATCGCACCTCCCGGGTGCCCTCCTTTTTTGAGTTACTGTATATCCGTATCGTTCTCTCTGCTCTGTTCCGCGGTATCAGGCGCACCGCCGAGTGATGTCATGGTCAGCCTCGAACGTCCGTCGAGCACTGTGGGCCGATAGACTCCGAGAGCGCTGTTTACTCCGAGATAAGAATGCTTGCCGAGGAAAATGTAGGGGTCAAGCTCAACAAGATTCAGCTCCGCAGTGACAGGCAGCATCTCAGAAGCTATCCTTCTTATTATCTCGATATCGAAGCCCTGCTTTACCAGCACCGTCACCGTGGAAGGGTCTGCGCCGTATAATGTCGGCAGCACTTCTGCAAGCTCGGGTCTGTCCGCAAGCTCTCCGACGTCCGAGCCCTCGATGATGAAGGGCTTCTCGCCGGTGTAGAGCTCGATGAGCTCCGATAAGCTCTCTTTCGTTCCTCGCTTCCGGTAAAATCCCACTGCCTTAAGCAGCAGCTTTCTCAGCTGCTCCTCGGACCATATCTTCGTGTCCGAGATGTTGAGCCATCTTGCGAGCCATTCGAGGAAATCCGCCTCCGCACAGTCGGGGTCAAACCGCTGTGCAACATCGGCGATCTCCTGATCCAGCTCTTCGTAGAAGGTCTGGAAGATACCGAGATAGCGTTCGAGAAAATGGGACTCGCCGTCGCTGCTGCGGTATATGGCAGGCAGGTGATCTATCCAGGAGCTGGCAGGGAGATATATCCTGATGCTCTTTATCCCGGCTGAGCTTTCTCCCGGGCTGTAAAGCTCGATACACACCCAGAGATACTGTCCGCTGACTCCGTGGAGAAGCAGGGCGTTCACTCCCGATGCCTGCTTCACGGCCAAAGGTTCCAGCACCCGGAGCCTTTCCTCCAGCGGAATATCTTCGATCGCCATGAAATCCTCGAGAGACACCGTCTCTCCGCCGTACCTTACCGTGCCTGCGTCGCAGGAATAGACCGTCACTCTGAGAGCCTCGGGCTCGCAGTCTTCGGTCTCGATGACCAGCCTGTGCCAGTTCATCCCTCTCTCTCCCGAGTCGAAGACCCTTGTCAGAAACCGACCGACTCCCGAAGAGCTTTCCATGTTTTCGTAAAAGCCGCGGTTATAGTCGTAGGCTTTGTTGATTATGAAATATTTCAGTTTTTCTCTCATATTTCATTTTCCTTCTTCCGGTAAGGCGATGCCGGGCTATCCCAAGCCCGTTATCAGCTCTGTATCATCAAGATATGCCGTAACGTTCGCAGCAAGCAGGAGATCTCCCTCACGGGTACGCTGTGCACCGCTGCCGTCCGTTTCCATTGTCAGCATATTTATGTTCAGCACGCAGTCGAGCCTGTCGATAAGCTCGTAAAGGCGGCTGTAGATTATCTTTGCTCCGAACTGATCCCTGAGGGACTCAAAGAACTCCGAGATCGTTGCCTGCACTATCTTCCTTGCATCGGACACGCTTCTTGAAACTATCACATCCGCAAAGACAGACACCGCCGAATACTCAGGCCTTACTATCCTGAACCGCGTTCCGAGGAGCCTTCTTTTCTCCACTGCGGCAAGGATGTTTTCGGTGTATCTTTCGCTGGGTGCTCCCTGTCCGTCGGGGGAATAGGGCCTTACGACAACTGAGGTCACATTGTCCGGCTGACCCTCGATGCGGATCACCTTGCTCTTTTCTATCTTCAGCCCCTGCACTCCCGAGATGAATCTCTCGCAGTCCTCGTCGGTGACGAGGGTCTCAGTCGTGCGAAGGAGGGTGTATGCCCTGACGCAGCATTCCTCGGGTGTTTCCTCGGCACAGCCGCCTTCCGACCTCTGTGGGTTCGAGATAACTATATCCTCGTCCTCCGTCGAACCCATTCGGCTGATCTTTCCAACAGAAACATTTCCGTCGGCGCCCAATGTCCTTGAGCAGCCGATAATGAATATCCTGCCCTCGGGAGCCATGCCCCTTATGCAGTCGCCGAAGCGGACGATGCCTTTGCTGCTGTCGAACACATATACGAAATCGTCGCTGCCGGCGCCGGAGAAATCCCTGACTTTTTTCCACTCGGCGTATTTCCCGCCGCTGGCAGGGAGCTCCGTCATTATGGTGAAGCTCTCGTATTCAAAACTCAGATCGCCGAGGTCGTACTCCTGATACGGGAGCCCTGTCCCGAAGCCCAGCTCGCTGCTCTGGAGCTGCTCCTGGGAGATGTTTATTATCCTTACTTCCTCTGCGTCCCCTGTGTCGGGCAGGCGGTATTCGACTGTTCCCAGTTTCTCGTCGATGAGCTTTTCAAAATAGGGCACAGAGGTGAACAGGCCGTCTTTTCCGCGGAGGAATATCTTCGTCTCCCCTGTTAGGGAAAGCTCGCTGAGAACTTTAAGCTCTCCGCCTGCCGGCAGGTCGAAATACTCTGCGGCGGTGTCTCTTTGTGTCACGGGCAGCAGGTCGAAATCTATGCTCCTGACTGAGGGCAGCTCGTCGAACTCTCCGCCTGTCAGACGGAAGCGGATGAAGTATGCCTCTCTGCCGCAAACCGAGCATCTGCCGTGTTCGGAATCGAGCTTGAAGGAAACGCTTCCCGAGAACAGAAAGCCGTAGGTGCCGTCGTTTATCCCGAGAGTTTTCCAGCCTGCGCCGTCAAAGTATTCCGCGGAGATGTCGGTCAGGGGGATGAAGCTCCGGGGGTCGGTGACGGGATTTCTCGGGACAGTTCCCTGATCTCTCAGCCCGAACCTGATGCTGTGATATTCTCCGCTTTGCAGCGGCTTGTCGAAGCCTATCAGGAATTCACCCGAATCGCCGCGGGGGAAGGGGCTTATGCGCAGGCTTCCGCCGAAGGAAAGCTCTCTGCCCTCCACGATATGCTGCTCGTCGCCGCTTCGGGAGATGCAGCAGGCTATCCTTGCGGAGGAGATATAGGTCTTCTCGTCAGCCTCAAAGCATATCCCTCCTGCATAGAGCTTTGTGCCCTTTGCAGCCACGATGTCTTCTCCGCAGCGTATCCGCACTTCCGCCTTCGAGGGCTTCTTCGTGCGCCGGCTTATGCCCATGAGCTTTAAGTATTTTTCTATGTTCGCAGGGCCTATCTTGTTGAGGTAATACTGCTGTATCTCTTTCAGCCACGCGAAGAGCTCCAGCATGGTGACTCCCGGGTCGTGGTAGTTGAAATCCGTCCACTCGGGATAAATGCTGACGATCATATTTCTGGCATTTTCGAGTATGTCGTCGTATCGTTCGTTGTCAAGGTCAAGATCGGGCAGCATTTATTTCACCTCCTGGCTGCAATCAGATTATCAAACAAGTGTAATGCTTATATCGCTCTCTCCGCATATCGGCAGGATATACGGCATCTTTTTGAGCTCATTGAGGTCCGCTTCCGCGAAACCTCCCGCCTTGGAAACAAAGGCGGTAATGTTTATGCTTCTTATGAATTCAACGCTCTTTATCCGGAGCAGTGCGCTTCTCAGCTGCTGCTCGTTGGGGATACGTCCCAGCAGCCAGCTGTTGGAGCCCTCTCTGCCGGAATAGGAGCCTATGCAGTCTTTGATGCACTGCTCCGCCTTGCGCTTGAGCTCGAAGACTCCTTCCAGCCTGTCGGCTGCCAGCTCGGCTTTGATGTTCATTTTAACGAAAGTGGGCTCGGTTATGAAGAATTTTCCCGAAGCCGCAAGACCTCCTGCTATCCTGGGCAGCAGGTAGCTTTCGAGGGTCCTTCGCAGGGTGGAAAACTCCGCGTCCCTGTCCTTTAACACAACGAGAGTCACCGCTCCGTGCTCGGGTTCTCCCGAAATGTTCCTGCCCTTGAAGCATCTTACTTTTTCGATGCTCCGGGAAGCTGCGAATGCCAGCTCCTCGAAGTCTCTCACCGTCACCGCCTTGCCCTGGGTGCGCAGCATCACAGAGCTTCGCCTTAGTGCTTCATAGACGGTCTCGGTGTCGCCCCCGCCCTTAAATCTCCTTGGCTTGGTGACGTACCATTGAATTTATCTCGCCGGGAGCAGCATTTGAACGTCTGCCTCCGCCGGTGGTGTAGATGATGCGGATGTTGTCGGTGTTGGAAGCAGAGGGTATTCTTCCCTTGCGACCGTTGCCGAAGGTCACGATGCCCCGGCTCCTGTCGGCGATGAAGCATCGGGTGCTGCTGTCCTCGGTTATGAAGGTGCTGACTTCCTGCCACTTCACCCACTGCTCGGTTATCAACCCGGCACCGTCTGTGACTTCGTCGAGCCTGCCTTCACCCAGCAGAGCCGCTCTCTCCTCTTCCGTCAGCGAGGGATACTCGTTGACCCAGAGCTCTATATCCAGCAGTCCTCCCATGGAAAGGGCAAATTCCGCGTTCTCGGTATAGACGTTCATCGCAAAGCTCTCTTCGCGGTGGCTGTCTGTGTTGACTGCTCTCACACAGTTGTAATATATCCCGTCGATGACAGGCAAAGCCGCACTTCCCGAGGCGAAAGCTCCGCTCTTGTCGGAAATGCGTATCCAGTAAAGTGTCTCTCCGAATATCCGCTCTTTTTTAAAGTCGTGGTTGTCGAGGAAGATAGTCAGCCCTGCGGCGGTGAAGCTCTCGGTCTCATCCACCATGTTCATGTGCTTCCAGCCGCTTTCGCTGAGATACTCCCAGACAAGCTGTGCTCTTCCTGCAAGAGGGTCTTCGCGTATGTCCCACATTATCCTCAGAGGTCCGTTGTCGGGAGGAAGATCGAAACCGAGATACACCGCTCTGCCCTTGACTCCCGTGCCGTAGAAGGGAGAGAACTCTCCGGAATTATCGCATATCTTTTCCTCGAGGCAGTTGAAGGTGGAGCTGTCCAGTATGCGGCAGCCTCTCTCCTCGTAGTGGTACTCGAAGGAGATGTTCCTTATCTGGGGAGACAGATAATTTCCCCGGAGCTTGTAGAGATTCTCAGCCTTGATGACCCTTGCTCTGATGAACATATCCTCGCCGGTGCCGACGAATACGGGGCTAATATCCTTGGGGCAGACAAAGGTCATGGTGCGGAAGCTGCCCGTTACTCCCTGAGTGTAATTGAATATATCGCTGTAGGAGCCGTCGCGGAAAAGCCTGCTCCAGCCGGAGCCGTTGTAATACTCCCAGATGACCTCGGTTATGGTGATCTCATAGGAGGCTCTTTCCTTGAAGCTGTCCTTGTTGGCTATCCATTTCCATTTTATCTCGTCCTCGATCTGGTTCTCGATGGGGACTTTTATCATACTGAGATCGAAGCTCAGGGTAACTACAGCTCCGCGCTTATCCAGGACTTCGGCACAGCCGATGTATATCTCGCTGAAAAGCTGGAACCTTTCTCCGAAGGGGAAGAAGATATCCGTTCCCAACTCGGTGCTGCCGTTGTAGATCATATCGGGGACGATCTCTTTTCCCGAGGGCATTACCTCGGCATAGGAATAGCTGAGCTCGTTGACCGACGAGATGTCCGAGGCTGTGATCCTGAGGGCAGGCTGCTCTTCGGAACAGATCATCGCAGGCATATCGGCCTGCTTTCTGAGGTAAAGCCTGCCGCCCCGTTCGCGGACATCCCGGAAAGGCACATAGCCGTCCTCGGCTGTGAGATACTCGATCTTTACGTTTTCGGTGTCGGCAAGCGCGCCTATGGCAGAGCTTACGAGAGGTGCTCCTGCTCCCCGGTAGAAGCAAAGGCAAAGCTCGCCCTCTGTTGCTATGTTGAAGGCATAGGGGTGTGTCATGGTGAGCACATGGGTCTGGAGATTTCCGCCAGGCAGGGAGAACAGACCTTTCCCGAAGGAGCTGACGGTCTCGTACCTTCCGATGCGGTCCAGGCTGTCGTCAACGCAGAAAGCCGCTGCTATCTTTGCCGGAGAGACCAGGACTTCGTCAAGGGTCTCAAAGCGGACGGGTTCGCCGTCTCCGGCGTAGGAGGAAAGCACTGTTCCCTTGGGGACTTCCGTCGTTCCCACGTCCTCGGAGGAAAGACCGAAGCTGACATAGCCCTCCGACGGTGCCGCAGACAGCAGCGAGAAATCCACAGTATTGAAAAATGCGATCTCGTTCTTCAAAGGAAGGCTGTTGATCTTTCTTACCGTTCCCTCGAACATATCCGCACAGGCAAGAGCCAGCGCTGCCGCAATATCCGGCGACTCGGGATCAAGGTTCCATTCGGGAGTGTAGCTTGCAGCCCTGCTTCTCAGCTGCCCGCGTATCTCCTCTTTCCCGCGGCTGTCTATCTTCACCACTTTTCATCATATCCTTTCGCTGAGATCAGACTTTTGCTCCCTCGTTGTATCCCTCGCTTATATAGAAGGGATATACCAGATTGAAGGGGTTGTTGGTCGATCTCACGGTGTAGTCGATGTTTATGAGCAGCACGCCCTCGTTCTCGGGAGAGGGTGCTATGCTGACGTCAATATCCTTTATCCTCGGCTCCCACATTATCAGGGAATTCTCCACCTCGCGCTTCATCAGCATTATGGAGGTATAGTCGGAGGTGCCGAAAACGAAATTGTTGATCGCACAGCCGAAGCTCGGGCTCATCTGCCTTTCTCCCGGCTGGGTGCCGAGTATGAGCCTGATGGATTCTTTGATATCCTCCTCGGCCGAGGAAGTCACCACTCTGCCCGTGTTCGGATCGACCCTGACGGGAAAGCCGAAGCCTGTTCCGAGAAAGTTCCTGCTGTCAGATTTGCTCATCTTTGCCGCCTCCGATCATCAGTTTATCTTTACCATAGTTCCCTTGACCTGCGTCGTTCCGCTGGAGGACGCTTCAAGAGAGCTCGTTGCGTTCACTTTTACGGCAGTGCCCTCGAGAGAGGAATTCTGCCCTTTTAGCTTTAAGTCGTTGTCGGCGCTGAGCTCGACGGTGGTGCTCTTGAAGGATATCTTCTTTCCGCTGCCGTCTATTGTTCCCGCCTCGCTGCCACCGACCTTGAACTCTATCTTCTTATCGGCCGAAAGGGTTATGACGCCGTTTTTCGAGTCGATGCCGATGCTGTTCTTGTTGTCCTTATCGAAAAGCTCTATGCTCTGCTTTTCCTCGTTTATCTCGAAAGCTCTTCCCTGCTTTGTTTTGACCGTTATCTTCTGCTTGTCCTCGGTGTCGTCGAAGGTTATCTCGCTGCCGCCTTTTGTGACGAAAGTTTTGGTGGTATTCTTCTCTGTTGCGGCATTTGCGGGGAGCTTGTTCTTCTCGCTCCATAGGCAGCCTATAACAACGGGGCGGTTCCTGTCGCCCATATTGAAAGCGACCACCACTTCCGCTCCCACCTCGGGGAGCGTGTAGCTTCCGTGCTCGCTTCCGCCGTAGGGTGCCATAACGGGTATCCAGCCCGTAACGTTCCTGCCGTCCTCTCCCAGGAACAGCTCGACCCTTATCTTCCCGGGGTTGTCCTTGTTGTAGTTCTCCTTGACTATCCCGGTGACGATCCCGCCGATAATGTCCGGTCTGAAAGAATTCTTCGGGCTTCTTATATCATCGTAAAGGCTCATTTATATCCAACCTTTCGTTTCAAAGAACGTTGAGAAACGGGAACCGCTCAGGGTGTGGCGGACTTCGCTTATGTAATACTTTCTGTCGGCAAGGCTGTCCAGGTCTTTTATCTCGATGTATCTTCCGGGAACTATCTCCGGCAGGCCGACTGTCTCGCCCTCGGCAAAGCAAGCCTGCATCTGCATCCTCTTTGCTATGGCTTCGGCTCTGGTCTTTGCCTTCGCCTCGCTGTCGGCGTCGGCGTCGATAAAGAACTGCTGCGGAGACTGGGAAAGGACCGACGAGCAGCTCTCCGTCGTCTTTGCATTGACCTTGGAGTTTATGCTCTTGCAGTTCACGGGGTCGTATCCTACCACGTTTATCTCTGTGTCGAGATAGTCAGCCATCATGCTGAACCGCAGGAGGATGTTCCCCAGCTCGGCTGTCATTATGGGGGTCTTGTTCTTCCCTCTCTCCCGGAAATAGGCCTTGTCGGTGAGGACGAAAAATTCTCTGTCCGACTTTCCTTTCCCGATAAGCTCCTGATTGACGAAATCGAAATCGTTGGTGCTCTGGGAAACGGGAGATGTGAGCTCGTCGGAAGTTGCGTCGCAGACCACCGAACAGAGCTTTGAATAATTGCCCATTATCTTCTTGAAGATATCGGAGTAATTCTTGTCTTCGTAAAGCTGGCGCTTGACACCGCTTGACATCATCAGCTTGCGGACGTCCATGAGCTTCACCACCAGCAAAGGAGCTCCGCGGAACTCTGCACCAAGTCCTGCCACATAGCCCTTGAAGACCTCTGTGGTATCAGAAAGATAGCCCAGCTCGACGCTCATCACCGTTCCGAGCTTGAAGGCTTTTTTTATCTTGTCGGTGAAGCTGTGGCTCTCAACATCGTAGGCTCCGCCGATCTTCATAACGACCATCCCGGCAGTCTCCAGGGAGAGGGTGACGTTTATCTCCAGCACGGAAAGATCCAGGGAAGAGACAAGCTCCGAGCCCGAAGATTTGATCCTGACGGCAGGGACTATGAAATTGCCGTATTTGTTTTCGAGCTTGGCGCTGTCGGTGACAGCGGTCATAAGATCGGCCATTGTTCTCTACCTCTGTGAAAAGCTTTCGGGTTCAGTCCCGTCCGTTAATCGAGGGCACTCTAAGCACTCTTCCGACGGGTATATCCAGCGGATTCATTATATCGTTGGCATCGGCAATCCTCCGCCATTCCCGGACGTCGCCGTATTCTTTCTGTGCGATGCTCCAGATGCTTGCGTCTTCCGTCATGGTCCTTGCCTTTGTTCTGTCGGGGGACATGAAGGGGCTCTCTCTTTCGCTGAGGGCTCCGTTGAAGCCTCTCATGGTAAGATCGACCACAGCCCTCAAAGGCTTGCCTGTCTTGTCGAACATGGTGTAAGTCACCCCGACGCTTTCGGCATAGCCTGCGAACTGCAAAGAACCCCAGACGAAAACACATCCCGGAGGCTTGTGGCTCTCTCCGTCGATCTTGGTCAGCGCAGATATCTTGTCTATGGACTTGGTTATGTCGGCTTCATCCGCGCCGGTTATCATATCCATCGCAGCACTTGCAGCTCCGGACGCGGAAAAGAATTCATCGCTGTTGAAATAGAGCTTGACGGAAAGGCTGGAGAGCCGGCTGCCGTTGTAGCTCACCACAGGCTCGTCCTTCTTGCGCCGTTCGGTCTGGGAATAGGATGAGCTGTCGGTTATCCTGTATTCCGAGGGATTGAACTGCACGGGTATCTGCTCAACAGAGCTTCCTGCCACGATTATCATTGCCTTGGTGCCGGCTATCTTGCTTGCTGCCTTGACCGCTGCATCCACAAGCGTTGAGGTCAGACTCATACATTATCCCTCCTTTATCCCGAATATCTTGATCTGTCCAGCCGCAGCTCAGTCCGCAGCCTTGTTATGACCTCGTCGGAGATCAGCCGCATATCGTCGGCTTTCAAGGCTCCGCTCTCGATCTCGTCCTGTTTTTTCTTCAGCTCGTCAATAAGCCTGCTGTTCTCGGCAGACTTCTCGGCTGCGGTCTTCACTGCCGAGGCAAGCTCTCTTATGGCTTTGCTGCTTTCGGAAGGCTGTCCGAAGGAGCTTCCGAGGTCTAAAGTCCTGCCCGTGGGGTCGGCTCCGTCGATCAGGTTGCCGTACTGTCTTATCAGCATATCCGATGTCGGTGCCGTTATGCGAGGACTCGGAACAGGTGCGCTTTGGACTGTTCCCGGAGCCTCGGCCCGGGGAGATTCAAGCAGCGAAAGCGGAGCCGAAGTTTCTCCGTATCCTACTGCTTCTCCGCCGAAGGAAAGAACTGCACTCGTTTCCCTGCTGCCGGCCTGTGCAGCGGCTGTTTTTGGCATGGCCGATCTTGCGGGCGGTATGACGGTCACGTTCCTGATGACCGTTCCCGGAAGAAGCACCGCCGGTGTGCTGTAATACTTTGCCGTAAGATCGAAGCTGTACTCCGCGTTATTGTAGCTTATATTTTCGTAGTTGTTTGTCAAGTTATTTGTCTCCGGCGAAGGCTGCCGGCCGGTCAAGCTCTGATAGAGATCTGCAGTTGTTTGAGCAAGATCCAGAGACTCGAAGATCTCCGATATCCTGTCCCCTGCTCTGAGCGAAGTTGTGTTAAATGATGTATTGAAGACTACCGAATTATTCTGTGTCGTTTCTGCTTTTTCGGGAGCATTTGCCTGAGCCGGAGCTTCATATCTCTGTGCTCTTGCAAAAGCTGCGGCTCTGCGCTGTTTTGCGGAGGTCGAGATGTTCTCTGCCGCAAGGCCCCCTGTCTGATAGCGGAGCCTGAGCAGCTCCTCGCTGAAATAGTGGACGCTGTCGGAGACATTCGCGCCTGATCGAAGCACTTCGCTCATCGTCCTGTCAGAGACCGTCCGTATTTCCCGCTCCGAAATGCGCTCTGCTGTCAAACGTTCCTCTCTGCGGAGGTTCTCCGTCAGCAGCCTGACGGTTTGCAGCACACGGCTTGAAAGAACGGGCTCTGCCTCTTTTGCCCCGGGATTTCCGGCCGAATCAGCCCGGCTTTCAACCGAAGCGGACTTGGCTGCTTCTTCACTCATCGCAGAAGATACGATCTCTTTTTCCGTGATGATATTCTCCCGAAGCCTTTGCCGCTCGGTATTATGTTCTGTATCGCGTTCACGCAGCACTTGCTCCGTCCGGGTGTCGTAGCTTTGAGTTTTCTCCGTGAGCCTGCTCTCCGTCTCGCGGAGCAGAGATCCCGACCGAAGCAGCTCTCTCAGCTCTGCCCCTGCTCTTGCCTGTGTGTTGAGCTTCATGCCTGCCGAAGCGGTGATCTTCCACCCGAGAACAGCCCCGGGCTCCTTTGCCGCAAGTGCCGCAAAGTGCCTTGAAGCCTGGGTGACAAAGCTGTTGAGTATCATCGCCGGAGCAGCTCCATCCGCCGCCGCGCTCTCATCAATGTGGACAAGGCTTTCGGAACTGTAGCTGTAATCCTCCGAGGAAACGTTTATTTCATTTCCGAGAGTGACGCTGTCGCCCACGTTCGAGATTTGCGTGCTTTGCTCGGAGATTTTTGTCTGTTGGGTGATTTCGGTATTTTCGGAAGCCTCGTCTTTATGGACAAGACTTTCGGAGTTGTAGCTGTAATCCTCCGAGGAAACATTTATCTCATTTCCGAGGGTGACGCTGTCTCCCACGTTCGAGATTTGCGTGCTTTGCTCGGAGATGTTTGTCTGCTGGGTGGTCTCGCTTGTTTCGAAGGTCTCGTCTTTATGGACAAGGCTTTCGGAGTTGTAGCTGTATTCCTCCGAGGAAACGTTTATCTCATTTCCGAGGGTGATGCTGTCGCTCACATTTGAGACTTGCGTGGTTTGCTCGGAGATATTTGTCTGCTGGGTGGTCTCGCTTGTTTCGGAGGTCTCGTCTTTATGGACAAGGCTTTCGGAGTTGTAGCTGTATTCCTCCGAGGAAACGTTTATCTCATTTCCGATAGTTACGCTGTCGCTCATATTCGAGACTTGCGTGCTTTGCTCGGAGATATTTGTCTGCTGTGTGGTCTCGGTTGTTTCGGAAGTCTCTTCTTTGTGGAGAAGGCTTTCGGAGTTGTAGCTGTATTCCTCCGAGGAAACATTTATCTCATTTCCGAGGGTGACGCTGTCGCCGACATTCGAGACTTGCGTGCTTTGCTCGGAGATGTTTGTCTGCTGGGTGGTCTCGCTTGTTTCTGTGGTTTCTTCCTTGTGGACAAGACTTTCGGAACTGTAGCTGTATTCTTCCGAAGAAACATTTATTTCATTTCCGAGGGTGATGCGGTCTTCGGTATTCGAGACTTGCGTGTTCTGCTCGGAGATGTTTGTTTGCTGGGTGGTCTCGCTTGTTTCGGAGGTCTCGTCTTTATGGACAAGGTTTTCGGAACTGTAGCTGTATTCCTCCGAGGAAACATTTATCTCTTTTCCGATGCTCACGCTGTCGCCGACGTTTGAGACTTGCGTATTCTGCTCGAAGATATTTGTCTGCTGGGTGGTTTGGCTTTCGGTCAGATTCTGCGAGGTGGCCGTCAGCGGTGCGGAGCTTTCCGAAGTATTATAGGTGTTCGTCCTGAAAAGCAGCGTGGTCTCGGGGAAAAGGGAGATCGGAACGGTCTGTGCCCGTGGGGCTGTGCTTTCGTATCTCTCGTAAACCGAATGGATAAGGGAGGCTGCATCAACA
>CAMVOF010000005.1:0-33283 GCA_947169055.1 uncultured Clostridia bacterium | reverse complement strand
CTCAGGGCATCGAGGCTCAGACCCTTGCCAACACCTATCTTGCCATCGAGCACGACCTCGAGGTATTGCCTGTGGTCAACAAGATCGACCTGCCCTCCGCCGACCCCGACCGTGTCTGCGCCGAGATAGAGAACGTCATCGGTATCCCTGCCCTTGATGCTCCGCGCATCTCTGCAAAAACAGGCGTGAACATCCACGAGGTACTCGAGCGCATAATCACCGACATCCCCGCACCCAAGGGGGATGCTTCCGCTCCTTTGAAGGCGCTCATCTTCGACAGCTATTACGATTCCTACAAGGGCGTTATAATCTTTGTCAGAGTCACAGAGGGCTCGGTGAAGGTCGGTGACAGGATAAGGCTCATGGCTGCGAATGCAGAGTTCACCACCACGGAGATAGGCTACATGGGAGCCACCGATCTTGTTCCGAGCGGCGAGCTCCTTGCCGGAGAAGTTGGCTACATAGCAGCTTCCATCAAGTACATCGGAGACACCCGTGTTGTCGATACTGTGACCAATGCAGATTCTCCCTGCGCAGAGCCTCTTGAGGGATATAAGAAAGTAAATCCCATGGTCTTTTCGGGAGTTTACCCTGCCGACGGCGCAAAGTACCCCGATCTCCGGGATGCTCTCGACAAGCTGATGCTCAACGATGCTTCCCTCTCTTTCGAGCCGGAGACTTCCGTTGCTCTGGGCTTCGGTTTCCGCTGCGGATTCCTTGGGCTTCTCCACATGGAGATAATCCAGGAACGCCTTGAGCGTGAGTTCAACCTCGACCTTATAACCACGGCACCGTCTGTTATCTATAAAGTAAACCTCACCGACGGCACCACGGTATATATCGACAACCCCACGAATTATCCCGACCCTGCGAACATCGCATCGGCTGAGGAGCCTGTTGTCAGGGCTGATATACTCTCTCCCTCGGAGTTCGTGGGCAACATAATGGAGCTTTGCCAGGAGAGAAGAGGCGTGTTCAAGAACATGACCTATCTCGACGAAACGAGAGTGGAGCTGCACTACGAGCTGCCGCTGAACGAGATAGTCTACGATTTCTTCGATGCCCTCAAATCCCGGACAAGGGGCTATGCTTCCTTTGACTACGAGATGAAGGGCTATTCTCCCAGCAAGCTCGTCAAGCTCGACATCCTGCTCAACGGCGAGATGGTGGATGCCCTGTCTTTCATCGTCCACACCGACAAGGCTTATCAGCGGGGCAGAAGGATAGCCGAAAAGCTGAAGGAGAACATCCCGAGACAGCTTTTCGAGGTGCCGATACAGGCTGCTATCGGAGGAAAGATAATCGCAAGAGAGACCGTCAAGGCGATGCGCAAGGACGTGCTTGCAAAGTGCTACGGCGGCGACATAACCCGAAAGAAGAAGCTGCTTGAAAAGCAGAAAGAGGGCAAGAAGCGTATGCGCCAGCTCGGAACTGTGGAAGTTCCCCAGGAGGCCTTCATGTCTGTGCTGAAGCTGGACGAATAAGCGCATCTGCGTGACCGCAAGGAGGGGATACCGTGGCGACCCTGCACAAGAAAAAGAACGTTTTTGAAATGCTCTCTCCGCTGTGGGCTCTGCTGGTCACAGCTCTGCACGTCGGCGGTATATGGTATGTCTTCTTCATCACCGACAACTATTCCCTCTATATCGACTATGAGCAGTATATAAAGCATCTTATCCGCATAGCCGTTGTTGTTGTCGCAACATGGAGCTTCGCGCCGGAGGATGCTGTGTCCGTCGTGAGACACACCCTCTATTATATAGTATCGGCAGGCATCATGTGTGCCGCCATGTACTACTACGTTTTCAATGTTTTCGATCCGGATAACGCAAAAAGATCAATGCTCATCATGTACTATTTTGCAGAGATATCCGGCAGCGACATCAGGCAGTATGTGGTGAAATACACTATCGAGTATTCGGTCTATATCTGCGGAGCAGTCGCTGCCTTTGCGGCGATAAAATACAAGATGAGTGCATCAGGCTGGATACGCCGTAAAAGCAAAAAGTAAAGTGTTCAAAGCATCGGCACTCGCCGGGAAAGGGACAGCATGGAGATAGTTATAGGTCTTGTCATCATTATCGTTCTGCTGATAGCTCTCGGCGTGGATACTTACTATATCCTCCTCGGGGTGTTCCTGCTGATGCTCCTCGCCCTTGCGGTAACTGTGATCTTCTTTGCCGCTACCGCTTTCACCCTCATTGGCGCACAGCGCAGGAAAGTGAGCTTTGACCGCATCGACAAGGCCGAGGGCAAACGCTTCAACACCGCGGTATATAAAGACGGTGAAGGGGAGTACAGGAACGCTTTCCCAAGCGAGCCTCTGCTTAAACCCCTGCTCTACGACAAAGACCGCAGCACGGGCATATTCGTCACAAAAGGCGGAAAAGCCTATGACAGATATTCGATAGTAACGATCATCGTGGGGCTGACGGTGGGCAGTGCTTCCCTTGCTCTGCTGGGTGCCTGGGCGATAAGTATTTTAAAGATATAAAGGCAACACCGCACAACCCGCGGCTAACGCCTCTGCACGTCATCTGCTTGCCATTTTTCCGTCATATTTCCCAAATTCTCCTTGAAAGGCGCCAGCCTTCCTGCGTCGAATTTAGGCAATCTGACAAAAAAATGGACGTCGCATCTGACGCACAGGGGTTGTGCGGTGTTGCCTAAAAAGAAGGGGATGACGGAAATGAAGGATTTTCAGAAGGCCATGAAGCTCTCTCTGCTCTTTGGTCTGGGCGGAGCTGTGCTTCTGCCGCTGCTGTATGAGTGCTATGCCAACATCGCACGGACGGGAGCTTTGGTGCTTATCGCTGCGTGGGCTGTGTTCATCGGGATAAAGCTTTCCCGCCTCGACAAAAAAGCAGCCGTGCTTGCAGCAACGACCACCCTGTTCTACACGGCAGGTCTCGGCCTTATGTTCTATATCCTCGTGCATCCCTATATCGTCAAATTCCTCGAAAAGAACTCGAAATACTTCTACCTAAAGCTGGAGGAGCAGGCGGCTTTCGTGCTCTATGCTTTCCTGCTGATGCTCCTGATGTACGGGGTCTGCTTTGCAGTCTGGGGAGTAAAGGGAGCTGCCAGGAAGATAAAGAACAACAACGAGCTTGCGGCTTCATACATTGAAAACGCCTTTGACGGCGAGGAAGCTGCCGCAAAGGACGAAAAGGCATGACGGGCATATATATCCACGTGCCTTTCTGCGCAAGGAAATGCCCCTACTGTGCCTTCTATTCCGAAGCCTATTCGGCAAGCATGGCTGAAAGCTATACCGAAGCCGTGCTCAGGAACATCGCGGCTTATGAAGGTCAGGGCATCGCTGCCGACACCCTCTATTTCGGCGGAGGAACGCCCTCGCTCCTTGCACCGGCTCAGACAGAGGAGATAATAAATGCCGCAAAGCGCGTATTTGCGTTGGATAACGCTGAAGTCACCCTTGAATGCAATCCCTGCACCGTGAACCCTGAAAAGCTCTCGGCTTTCAGGACGGCAGGGGTGAACAGGCTGTCTGTCGGATTTCAGTCAGCCGATGACGGCGAGCTTGCCCTGCTGGGCAGGCTCCACAATACCGACAGAGCCGTAAAATGCGTCCTCGATGCCGCAGAAGCAGGCTTCGAGAACATCTCCTGCGACCTTATGACAGCCCTGCCGGGACAAACACCGCAGAAGCTTGCCCACAGCATAAAGACCATATCCGAGCTTCCCGTGAAGCACATCTCGGCCTATATCCTCAAGCCCGAAGAAGGCACGCCCTTTGATACGGAAAAGCTCAGGGCTTCTCTCCCCGATGAGGACGAGACGGCGGCGCTTTATCTGGAGACCGTCAGGCTTTGTGAGGAAGCAGGCTTTTTGCAGTACGAGATATCAAATTTCGCAAAGCCGGGCTTCGAGAGCAGGCACAACCTCAAATACTGGCGCTGCCACAGGGACGATTACATCGGCATAGGGCCCGGAGCACATTCCTTTTTCGGCGGTGTCCGCTTTGCCTGTCCCGAGGAGCTGGGCTCTTTTATTGAAGACAGCGTACAGCAGCGAACCGTGACCGACGAAGCTCCCGACAGAGCCGAGGAGTATATCATGCTTGGCCTGCGGCTCAGAGAGGGGATAGACCTGAAAATAGCCTTATCCCTCGGGCTGCCGGAACAGCAGGCGCAGAAGCTCGTGATGCTTGCAGAAAGGCTTGAAGGGCAGGGGCTCTGCCGCATAGACGGAGACAGGATAGCCCTTACCCCCGAGGGTATGCTTGTTTCAAATAGTGTTATAAGCGGTTTTCTTTCGTAAATACGGCCTTTGCAAATGGTAAAAATAGCTAAAAAAGCATATCACCAATTGTGCAGATATACAAGGTTTCGGTTTCGTGTTGATAAAAGGATCGAACCGTGCTAAAATATAGAGTGATGTATTGTTTTCGTATCGCCTTTGGGAGGTGTATCATAATGAAAAAAAGCCTTATCCTGTGTCTTTGCTGCGTTGGTGTGCTGCTTGCAGGCTGCGGAAAGCAGGAGGAAACACAGGAGATATCAGTGCCGATTTATGAAGCCAAGACCGTTTCTTACAGAACGGAAAAGGCCGAGATCGGAGATATATCCGAGCGTTATGTCCAGACCGGTTCCTACGGTTATCCCTATGAGGAGACCGTTACCTTCGGCGTCAGCGGACAGATAGACCAGATCTATGTCACCGAGGACAAGGGCGTCACAAAGGGCGAGCTGCTCTGCACCCTTTTCAGCGAGGACCTGGACCAGCAGATCGAGGACAAGGAAGTCTATCTCAACCAGGCTCAGAGGACCTACTGGACTCTCTATACCGAGGGCGCAAGCTGGAACGAGCAGCAGATGGCTCTTATCGATATGCAGATACAGCAGCTTGAATACGACCACCTCCTGGAGCAGAAGGACAAGTATAACGTCTATGCTCCCTGCGACGGCTTCTTCACCTCCTACGGTGCAAGGTCGGGACAGTTCAACCGCTTCTCCTGGGTCAACGCCGGACAGACCTTCGGCAAGGCCAGCGATACCTCCGAAGAGTTCCTTATCTGCAAGATATACGACAATCCGCTGAATAACGTGAATTTCGGCACCAGCGTCGTCCTCTCCCAGGGCAAGAACGAGACCACGGGCAAGGTAGTGGATATAATCCATGACGCCAACGGCGAATATTCGAGCTACATATATGTGGTACGTCCCGACGAGGACAGCGGTCTTTTCACCTTCGGAGACGTGCAGGTGAGCTTCAATGTCTATTCAAGGCTCGATACCGTCATCGTGCCCTCAAAGGCTGTCAAGACGGTAGGGGACAGGAAATTCGTGAACCTGCTGGTGGACGGCGTCAAGATAGAGCAGGACGTCGAGGTGGGTATAGTTGACGGCTCGAAAACAGAGATACTGAGCGGTCTCGTAGGCGGAGAAGACCTCATACTCAACTGACGGCACAGCTGCCAAAGGGCGCAAACAGGCTGTTTAGAAAGAAAATGCGACTTTATTTCGGATTTTTTTCTCAAACCTCTTGATTTTCACGGCAAAATGTTATACAATATAGTGTGGACATCTTTAGAGGACTCTTTGCGCAAAACCGAAGGGGACAAAAGATCAAACGGAGGAACAATATGAAAAACATTCTGGAAAATAAATGGGTGAAGCGCTGCGTTGCAGTGATCTCGTCGATCTATTTTGCCGTGATCGCTCTGCTTACTTATGCGTCTTTCCTGTATAAGCTGGAATTCGTGCCCGAGACAAAAAATACATTCATCACCATGTATGTTACGGCAAGCGTCGTATTCCTGGCGCTGATGATCTATTCGAGGAGCACCTTGCTCACAAAGATAATCAGTATAGCGCTGATGCCCGTGGTGTTCTGCCTGATACTCTTCAATATGTATAACTGGCTGCTCATCATACCGCCTTTCGTAGTCGCCGTCGTTATCTTCTTTGCGGCAGGCACGGCGGAGAACGTAAAAGTCATCATGGGAACTATCTTCCTGCTGATGTATGTTCTGGGCATAGTTGCATATTTCGTGCTGAACGCTCTGCTGGGCGGTTCGTCTGTTGAGACTACGATCGACCTGGAGCTTGACCCCACAGGAAATGTTTATCAGCTCTATCAGTCGCAGATGCGCGATATAGCCGAGGTTACGGACGAGGATAACACCATCTCTCCCGACGGAGAATACAAGTTCAGCATCGTTGACGTAAAGGATAACGACAAGGGCTCTATCAAGATATATGTTGAGCCTGCGAACCAGGATATCAAGCTCAAATTCTTCACCCTCAAGCAGCAGGGCGTCAGAAAGACGGTCACCAAGCTCGGCACAAGAGGCATCGTTCCTTCCGTGGGCTGGGTAGTACAGGAAGACCCCAACGGCGAGAAATATCTTGCGGTGCTTTACCAGCTGACCCCCGATGACGAGCCCAAGACAATGAAGATAACCGACAGCAGTATGCCGAAGAAGCAGTATCTCGGCTTCCTCGGAATAACCTGATAAAGAAAACAAAAATGACCTGACCCGGGATGCGGAAGCACTCCGGGTCTTTTTTCGTCAGGAAAGATCTGCCGGGGGCAAAGGCTGTGTGTAATCGGTTACATTTTTGTTACAATAAACTATTGTGACAAAATTATCCTTGACAATACAGAAAATTTGGTGTAAAATATATTGTGTGATACCGCAGGGTGAGAGATCTGCGGCCATTCATTATCGAGGAGGCTTTATATGCTTTTAAAGAGAATTGTAAGTGCAGCGTGTGCCGCAGTACTGGCAGCCGGCTGCATGACTTTCAGCGCTTTTGCCGACGCAGCAGAGGACGATTCGTCGCAGATAGAATTCACCTTTACCGAGAGCATGACCACCGAAAAAATGGAACCCGCTCTTTCCTTTGACCACGAGGAATGGAAGGATTATATCTTCATGACTCCCGATGCCGATAAGGTCGGACTCAAGACCGGCTGGGACAAGACTACCTACTATCAGGGCTTTTCCGTCAAGCTCAGCGCGTCGTCAGCTTATAACGATAAGATGTTCCTCAACGCAGGAATGGTAAGAGATGCGGATAACGATAACGAGCTGGTCTATCCCGAGGCTCTTGAGGAAGACGCAGAGTTCGTATGCCCCGGTATCGAGCTGAGGGCTGAAAGCTTCGGCCTTTCGTGCTTCGACGGCTGTACCGTAATCTTCAACTACAAAATGGGTACCGATACCTACGGCAAGCTCATGGGCGATACCGTATATGTTTTCGGCACCAACGAGGAATACAAGGGAGCTCTTACAACTGTAATATCCCTCACCTATAACGACCTCGACAACGACAACGTTACACAGTACAGACAGCAGATACTCCCTGTTTCCACCACTGCTTCTGCCACAAGGATAGTTTTTGAGGTGCCTGCTCTTTCGGTGCTGGATTCCGAAGCAGTTTGTCTCGACAACATCTATATCCAGCTGCCTGACGGCAAGTATATCAAGAACGTTGACGGATTCAACGAAAATGCTCAGCCCCAGGAAACTATCGAGGGCATACAGATCAAGGAAAAGACCGAGACCAAGGACATCTCCACCAGCGAGAAAAAGGAAGAAAGCTCCAATACCGTGATCTTCGTAGTCATCGGTATCGTAGCAGCCGCTGTCGTAGGCGTAGTTATCTTCTTCATCATCAGGCGCAAGAACAAATTCTATTGATAAAAACCGCATACGAGCCCGGAGCAGAATCTCCGGGCTTTTTCTTTTTTCGGGCTTCCTTGGTATATTCTTTCCGCTGCCGGACATAATATGCGCGGTCAGACATTGGCAAATCACGCGGATGCGAAAAGAAAGGAAGAACGGTATGAAAAAGCTTTTATCACTGCTGCTGGCTGGTGCTGCGGCGTGTACGGTGATGGCTTCCTGCTCGGGAAATACCGACAGCAGCGAGGCCGATCCCTACACAGCAGGGGAAACGACCACCACTACGGCCAAGACCACCACAAAACGTGCAGCCGACAAGGACGACAGCAGGAGCCTTATGTCTTCGGCGGAGAGCAAGGCTGACGAGCTGGGCGACGACGTTGCCGACGGCATCGACGCCACCCTCAGTACGGCAGGAGACATCACGGACGACGTCCTCAGATAAGGACGCATCAGCGGCAGAGAACACCTCTGCCGCATTTTTTGTCCTTTTGGGAAAATTTTTTGTCTCAAACTATTGACTGCCGGTCAGTTTTGTGGTATGATGTACTTCAGAAACTGACCGACGGTCATTTTACTGCAGAAAATGCAGGAAAAATACCGTGCAGGTTTCCGCGAAGATGCCCTTCGGGGAATAATTTTCCTTCAAATGCTTTACTTTTCGGGAGAAATGTGTTATAATATTACGGTATTGATGACCCGACTTACCGACAGGAGAACAGCATGAGTAAGCAAAATGGACCAGAAAACGGCTCGCAGCTTATGCCCGGCGTCAAAAAGCTTTGCTTGCTGATGACGGCGGCAGGTGCGTTGTGCTTCGCTTTTACGCTGCTGTGGGGCTTCGAGATGAGAAATCTTTCGGGCTTTGCGGCGGGCACGGCTTTTGCCTGTATCTGTATGGTCTGGCTCGCGGCCGCCACAGAAAGAGCAGTCCGCTGCGACGTCAAAAAAGCCAAGCGGATAATGCGTTCCTGCTATGGGGCAAGAATGGCGATCCTGCTCCTGCTCTGTGCGGCAGCCATGCTCACGGGACTTATGAGCCCCGTCGGGATCATCGTTCCCCAGCTTTTCCCAAGGATACTGCTTTCGGCAGCTCATTTTCTGGGAAAGGACCTCTTCGGGGAGGATAATAAACGAAAGGATAAGTGATATGGACGGTATAGGCCAGGGACCTCGCGTTGCGTTCACACTGCCGATCTTCGGCGGTATAGAGATAACCGAGACCATAGTTATCGGCTGGCTGATAATCATAGCCGTTTTCCTGATCTGCCGCTATCTGACCAGCAGTCTCGAAAAAGTGCCGACAAAGAAAAGACAGATAATCGCCGAGATGTTCGTCGGTTTCGTCAATAATATGGTCGCGCAGTCTATGGGCAAAAAGTGGAAACACTATGCCCCGTACATAGCCACGATACTCGTATATGCGGTGTTCGGAGCGCTTATTTCGCTGCTGGGACTGCGCTCGATGACAGCGGACTTCAATGTTACCCTCACATGGGCTTTGATGACCTTCGTGCTGATAACGTTCTATAAAATACGTTCCGGCGGCGTGGGAGGATATCTCAAGAGCTATGCCTCTCCGATACCCGTTATGCTGCCGCTGAATGTGCTCAGCGAAGTCGCTACGCCTCTTTCCATGGCGTTCCGTATGTTCGGCAATGTGTCCGGAGGCGCTGTTATCACAGCTCTGGTCTACGGTGCACTTGCCTCTCTCTCAAGGCTCTGCCACCTTGCTTTCTCGGCAGGAGCTTTCGACATAAATATATTGCAGCTGTTCATCCCGGCGATGCTGTCGATCTACTTCGACCTCTTCTCGGGCTGCGTGCAGGCATATATATTCGCCACCCTGACAATGGTCTATGTTTCGGGCGCAGATACGTCCGACGACACGGAACAGGCGGCGTAAACAAAGGACAAGTTCAATATTTCAAACTGGAGGAATAAATCATGACAGAAAAAGCATTTGTACTCGGCTGCTCGGCAATAGGCGCAGGCCTTGCAATGATCGCAGGTATCGGACCCGGTATCGGTGAAGGTTACGCAGTCGGCAAGACTATCGAATCCATCGCAAGACAGCCCGAGGCTCAGGGCGACTGCACAAGGACCATGTTCATAGGCGTTGCTATGGCTGAGTCAACAGGTATCTATGCGTTCGTTGTTGCGCTCATCCTTATGTTCGCCAACCCGTTCATAGGTAAGCTCTGATAAGCAAAGGCATCGGAAAGGCATTTTCCGGTTTAGGAGGAAATAACAGATGACATTGGCAAAGGTCACCGAGTTTTTAACAATAAACCCGTCAACCATAATACTTACCCTTTGCAATACGCTGATACTTTTCCTTGTGCTCAAGCATTTTCTTTTCGATAAGGTGAATAAAGTTATCGACGACAGGCAGAACGAGATCTCCAAGAGCTATGAAGAAGCCGAGGTCGCTCAGAAAAGGGCGGAGAACCTTGCCGCCGAGTATGACGCAAAGATCGGCCAGGCCAAGGAGGAAGGCGCTCAGATCGTTCGGAATGCAACGATAAAGGCGCAGCAGCGTTCGGACGAGCTTATCGCAGAGGCGAAGGCTCAGGCCAAGGATATCGTCAATAACGCCAACGACGAGATCGAAAGAGAAAAGAAGATCGCTATAAACAGCATCAAGGACGAGATCACCGAGCTTGCAGTTTCGGCAGCATCCCTCGTTGCCGAAAAGGAGATAAGCGTTGAGGATAACGAAAGGCTCGTTGAAGGCTTTATCAACAGCGTGGGTGATGTGTGATGGCTGAGAACGTAAGAACTGTTTACGCGCAGGCGCTTTTTGAGCTTTGCTGCGAGCAGGGCATAACGGCTGAAGCCTGCGAAGAGCTTGAAGGCATCGGAGAGGTGTTCGAGCAGAACGAAGAGCTGGTAAAGATACTGCGTTCTCCTCTCGTTGCATTTGACGAGAAGAAGAGCCTGCTTGAAAAGGCCTTCGGCGGCAGAGTGGGAGATACGGTCTTCGACTTTCTCTGCGTTGCCACCGAAAAGGGCAGGGCAGACTTCGTCCCCGATATCTGCGAGGAGTTCAGGAAGCTCTATTACAAGCAGCAGAATATCCTCGAGGTGAACGTCATTACAGCCATGGAGCTCAGCGAAAGGCTCCGTGACAAGCTGCTGGAAAAGCTGGAGCAGACCCTGGGCAAGACCGTGATAATGAAGCTCTCGGTGGATAAGTCGCTGATCGGCGGTATAGTCGTAAAGTACGACAACACCGAGCTCGATTCCAGCGTCCGCGGACGTCTCGACCGGCTGAAAAAGCAGATAGACGGCATTATAGCATAACAATGCACAGATGCACAGACCCGCGTTCCGTAGGATCGCGCAATGTGCGGACTGCTGCCCTTTCGGGCAGCTGCATCGATATAGTCAGAAACTTTTGTGCTTAGTTATTTTTGAAATATTGTTCATTAAAATATTATCGCCGAAGGCGATACCATAATTGTGCACCGTGCGTCGTGCATTGAAAAAAGGAGCATAGGTATGAAATTGCGTCCTGATGAGATAACAGGAATAATCAAACAGCAGATAAAGGATTACCGCAGCAGGATAGAGCTTTCGGATACCGGCACGGTGGTCACCGTGGGCGACGGTATCTCGAGAGTACACGGGCTCGATAACTGTATGTCCGGCGAACTCATAGAGTTCGAGAACGGAACTATGGGAATGGCACTCAACCTCGAGCAGGATTTCGTGGGAGCCGTGCTTCTCGGTTCCGATGACGGCATAAAAGAGGGCAGCGGAGTAAAGAGAACGGGAAGGATAGTTTCCGTTCCCGTGGGCGAAGCTCTTATGGGAAGAGTTGTCAATGCTCTCGGACAGCCCATTGACGGCAAGGGAGCTATCCTCACCGACAAGAGCAGACCTATCGAGAGCCCTGCTTTCGGAATAATCACAAGACAGTCCGTAAACCGTCCGCTGCAGACGGGCATCAAGGCCATAGATTCCATGATCCCCATAGGCAGAGGACAGCGTGAGCTCATTATCGGCGACAGACAGACCGGTAAGACAGCCATAGCTATCGATACCATCATCAACCAGAAGGGCAAGAGCGTTATCTGTATCTATGTGGCTATCGGACAGAAGCGTTCCACAGTTGCAAACGTGGTGGATACCCTTGAAAAAGCCGGAGCTATGGATTATTCCATAGTCGTATCGGCAACAGCCTCCGAAATGGCGCCTCTGCAGTACATAGCGCCTTATTCCGGCGTTGCAATGGCTGAGTATTTCATGCTCCAGGGCAAGGATGTCCTCTGCATCTACGACGACCTCTCGAAGCACGCCGTGGCGTACAGAACCATGTCGCTGCTGCTTAAAAGACCTACAGGACGTGAGGCTTACCCCGGAGACGTTTTCTACCTCCATTCAAGACTTCTCGAGCGTGCCTGCAACCTCAACAAGGACTACGGCGGCGGTTCTATAACAGCCCTGCCCATAATCGAGACCCAGGCAGGCGACGTTTCGGCATATATCCCGACAAACGTTATCTCTATCACCGACGGACAGATATTCCTTGAGAGCGAGCTGTTCTTCGCAGGCGTAAGACCTGCCGTAAACCCCGGTATCTCGGTATCCCGAGTAGGCGGCTCGGCACAGATCAAGGCCATGAAGAAAGTTTCGGGACCCTTGAAGCTCCTTTATTCCCAGTACCGCGAGCTCCAGGCATTCTCCCAGTTCGGCTCCGACCTGGACAAGGACACCAAGGAAAGACTTGCTCAGGGCGAGCGTATAGTTGAAGTCCTCAAGCAGGACAGAAACTCTCCCCTAAAGGTCGAGCATCAGGTAATGATAATCTACGCCGTAGTAAACAACTATCTGAAAAACATAGAAGTTTCCGACGTCAAGGAATTCGAGAAAACTCTCTTTGATTACGTCGATTCCGCTCACCCCGATGTGGGCACGGCTATAGCTCAGAACGGCCAGCTTGCCGGAGAGGTAGAGGCCGAGCTGAAGGACGCTATCAAGGAATGTGTTGAGAAGTTTCTTGCAGCAAAATAATTAAGCATGGAGGTGTGCCGCACGGGCGGTAAATATGGCAACTGCTAATATGAAAGACGTAAAGCGGCGCATCAAGAGCGTCGAGAGCACGATGCAGATAACGAAAGCCATGCAGCTCGTTGCATCGTCAAAGCTCAGACGCGCAAAGGACAGAGCCCTTGCTGCTCAGCCGTTCTTTGAGGCGCTTTACGACACAATGAGCGATATATCGAACGACCCGGCTTTCAAGTCGGTCTATACGAAAAAGAAACTGCTGCGTGCCACACTCGTTGTGGTCATCGCAGGCGACAGAGGACTTGCAGGAGGCTTCAATTCAAACGTGCTGAAGCTGGCGGTGCAGCATATCGAAAAGCTGAAAAGCGAAGGAGACGAGGTCTCTGTTATAGCCATCGGCAAGAAGGCTGTGGAGTTCTTCGAGAGACGGGGCTACAGCCTGATGTCAACCTATCCCCAGATAGCCGAGAGCCTTAATATCTACGATGCCGAGGACATTTCGGCTGAGATAATCACGAAGTTCCGCTCGGCATATTTCGATCAGGTGGATCTCGTTTATACCACCTTCGTTTCGGCACTTTCCCAGACCCCCGTCGCGGTGTCCGTGCTGCCGGTCAAGGACCTGGACAACGGCCTCGGCAAGAAGAATTCCCTGACGGAATACGACCCTTCTCCCGAAGAGGTGTTCGACAGGCTTGTCCCCCAGTATCTCACAGGGCTCATCTATGCCGCGGTGGTTGATTCCTTTGCATCCGAACAGGCTGCAAGAAGAACGGCCATGGAGTCTGCAAGCGACAACGCCGAGGAAATGATAAACGGTCTCTCGCTGCTCTACAACAGAGCAAGACAGGACATGATAACCCAGGAGCTCACCGAGATGAGCTCGGCAAGTCTCAACGATCAGTAAGATATGACTGCAGGGCAGCCTGCTTTTTGGAAATAAAATCGTGTGAAAGGCGGAAAATAAATGGAAGGCAAAAACGTGGGAAAGGTCGTTCAGATCGTCGGAGCCGTTGTGGATATCCGATTTGAAAAAGACCACCTTCCCGAACTTCTTAACGCTGTAGAGATAGACAACAAGGGCGTAAAGCTCACGGTGGAGGTCGCACAGCATATAGGCGACGACGTCGTGAGATGTATCGCCATGAGCTCCACCGACGGCCTTGTGAGAGGCACTGAGGCCGTGGATACAGGCAGAGCCATAAGCGTACCCGTGGGCAAGGAGACTCTTTCGAGGATGTTCAACCTCCTGGGAGAGCCTGTCGATAACAAGCCCGACCCCGAGACCAAGGAGCGCTGGGAGATCCACCGCGAGCCTCCTTCCTATGAAGAGCAGAAGGCTTCAAACGAAGTCCTCGAAACGGGCATCAAGGTCGTTGACCTGATAGCTCCCTACCTCAAGGGAGGAAAGATCGGTCTCTTCGGCGGCGCAGGCGTGGGCAAAACGGTGCTCATCATGGAGCTTATAAACAACATCGCCAAGCAGCACGGCGGTATTTCCGTATTCACGGGAGTTGGAGAGCGTACCCGTGAGGGCAACGACCTCTACAACGAGATGATCGAGTCGGGAGTTATCGACAAGACCGTCCTCGTTTACGGTCAGATGAACGAGCCGCCGGGAGCAAGAATGAGAGTCGGACTTTCGGGTCTGACCATGGCGGAGTATTTCAGAGACGTTGAAGGACAGGATGTTCTCCTGTTCATAGATAACATATTCAGGTTCACACAGGCAGGCTCCGAGGTTTCGGCACTTCTGGGAAGAATGCCCTCGGCAGTCGGTTATCAGCCTACACTTGCCACGGAAATGGGCGCTTTGCAGGAGAGGATAACCTCCACCAAGAAGGGCTCTATCACCTCCGTTCAGGCGGTATATGTACCTGCCGACGACCTGACAGACCCTGCCCCTGCGACTACATTTGCCCACCTTGATGCGACCACAGTTCTTTCGAGAAGCATTTCTTCTCTGGGTATCTATCCCGCCGTTGACCCTCTTGAGTCAAACTCCAGGATACTCACCCCTGAGATCGTGGGTCAGGAGCATTATCAGGTGGCAAGAGATGTGCAGTCCATACTCCAGAGATATAAGGAATTGCAGGACATCATCGCCATCATGGGCATGGACGAGCTCTCCGACGAGGACAAGCTCATCGTAAGCCGAGCAAGAAAGATACAGAGATTCCTTTCCCAGCCCTTCTCCGTTGCCGAGCAGTTCACAGGCATGGAGGGCAAGTATGTTCCCATAAAGGAAACTGTCCGTGGCTTCCGCGAGATAATCGAGGGCAAGCACGACGACATCCCCGAGTCGGCATTCCTGTTCGTGGGAACTATCGAAGAGGCTGTTGAAAAGGCAAAGAAGAACGAGAACGAGTAAGAACCTAACAAACGAAGGCCGGTGTTTTTATGCAGACTTTCAAGCTGAAGATCATCACTCCCGAGAAGCTTTTCTTTGAGGGAGAATCGGTGCAGGTCATAACTAAGACCTCCGCCGGGAATATCGGCATACTTGCCGGTCATACTCCTTATGTGGCGGCTATCGTCCCCTCTCCGCTTAAGATAAGCGAGAACGGCACGGATTTCAGGACCGCCGCAGTCTCCACAGGAGTCATCAAGACCGAGGGAGACAAGGTCACTATCGTTGCCTCGGCTGTGGAATGGGCCGAGGATATCGACGTTGCAAGAGCCGAACGCTCGAAGGAAAGAGCGGAGCGTGAGCTTGCTTCAAAGGCCGGAGACAAGGAGTTTGAGAGAGCAGAGCAGCGTCTCAAACGAGCTCTCAACCGATTGTCTGTGTCATCAAAACGATAATATGATAAAGCCAATGCCGCATTGAAATAATATGTAGGCTTGGCTTTGTTTTTTTTAAGTCAACACCGCACGACCACCGGCTAACGCCTTTGTGCGTTGCTGACTTCGTATCGAAAGATATCTAAGGATGTTGCATTATGCACAAACAGATCGGATTTTTAAGGGTCAGATTATAGAGCTTCAAAATAGATTGTTCACAAAGTTTTTAAGTCTGATTTATTTATGTGATATATAATCTAAAGTGTGACAGTGTAAACAAATTATAGGAAAGTTTTAGGAAAGTACAGGAAAGCAAAAGGAGTGGTATCTTGGACGTTTTCTGGGGAATAATCAAAGCGATAGGCGGACTTGCTTTGTTCCTGTTCGGAATGAACACGCTGAGCTCGGGTCTCGAAAAAGCCTCGGGCGGACTTATGGAAAAAGTGCTCGCAAGAGTTTCGGGCAATATCTTCACAAGTGTTATCTTCGGTGCGATAGTCACCGCTGCGGTGCAGTCTTCAACTGCGACGACAGTTATAGTCATCGGCCTTGTAAACGCCGGACTGCTGAAGCTCCGCGGAGCTGTCGGCATAATCATGGGCGCAAATATCGGAACAACAGTCACAGCGCAGATACTCAGGCTCGCACAGCTGGAGGATTCGGATAATTTCTTCATAAATCTCATAACGCCGACGAACCTTTCGGCGATACTCGCCATAATCGGCATACTGTTCATCATGTTCTCAAAGAAGAACAAGCACAAGACCGTGGGCGAGATACTTCTCGGCGTTTCCATACTCTTCACGGGAATAAACACCATGAAGGGTGCCGTAACTCCGCTGCTCTCGGGCTCTGAGGCAGTAAGGAACGTCTTCGAGGTGCTGCAGAACCCGCTGCTGGGTATCCTTGTGGGAATAGTCGTTACTATCTGCACACAGAGCTCTGCTGCCGCAGTCAGCATACTTCAGGTAGTTTCCAACAGCTCCGGCGGAGCAGTGCTTTTCGCTTCGGCATTCCCGATAATCATGGGCACGAACATCGGCACCTGCGCAACGCCGCTGATCTCCAGCCTCAAATCCTCGAAGAACGCAAAGCGTGCAGCTCTTCTGCACTTCTATTTCAACGTTATAGGTACTGTCCTTTTCCTTATCGTCATCTATGCGGTGCAGTTCACCATAGGCTGGTCGTTCTGGGATAAGGAATTCACAATGGATAACATAGCGAACTTCCACACCATATTCAACGTGACGGTAACAGCCATATTCATCCCCTTTGCAGGAGTGCTTGAAAAGCTTGCCTGCCTGACGGTAAGAGACAAGCCCGGCGACGAGGACACCTTCACCAAGGAAGACCTGTTGGACGAGC
This sequence comes from uncultured Clostridia bacterium, assembly GCA_947169055.1. GTDB lineage: Bacteria > Bacillota > Clostridia > Oscillospirales > Ruminococcaceae > FB2012. Next base: position 16,464 of record CAMVOF010000005.1, on the reverse strand, counting down.
GTTTCTTCCAGAGCCCCAACGTTGCTATCGCACAGGCAACGGAAGGCGTCGTTCAAATGGGCCTCTCGGCACAGAAGAACTTCAACTCCGCAAAGGAGCTCTTTGCGAAGTATGACCCCAAGGTGGTGGAGAAGATCTACGAGCGCGAGCAGACTATCGACAGGCTCGAGGACAGGATCGGCCAGTATCTTGTAAAGCTCAACGACCAGGATCTCAACGAAAGCGACAACCGTGCCGCAACAACTCTCCTGCACCTTATCTCGGAGTTCGAGAGAATAGGCGACTACACCATAAACATCGTCGAGACGGCTTCGCTGCTCTATGAGAACGAGCAGTCCTTCAGCGAGCAGGCAATGCACGAGCTCGATGTGCTCTGTGCAGCTATCTCCGAGATAATCAGGCTCGCTATCGAGGCAACGAAGACCCGTGAGGACGAAGTCCTCGTTTCAATAGAACCCCTTGAGGAAGTCGTTGACAGGCTCGTGGAAGAGCTCAAGTCCGTACATATCGAGCGCTCCAAGAGAGGCGAGTGCAATATCGAGATCGGCGTAAACTTCCTGGATATTCTCACAAACGTTGAGCGTATTTCCGACCACTGCTCCAACATCGCCGTGTATCTCATCGCAGAGAAGCACGACTACGAGACCCTCAAAAAGCACGAGTATCTCGATGCCCTCCACAAGAACGGCAACTCGGAGTACGAGGCAAAGATCGAGGAGTACGCAAGAGAGTACGCCCTGGGATAATTTCTTTCACTTATTTGCATCGATACGGCTGTTTGCTGAAAAACGCAGGCAGCCGTTACTGATAAACGGCACAGGAGCAGCATAGGATATAAAGGTGATGCTTTGTGCTTGGATTTGAGATCGGCAGCCTGAAACTGCGGCTGTCATTCAGCTTTTTTGCGGCAGTTGCCCTTGCTGCGAGCTTCGGCGGAGAGTATGCCCGGACAGTCCTCGTCTGCGTTTTGTCGGCACTTGTGCACGAATGCGGACACATGACGGCTATGCTTTGCTTTTCTCTGCCGCCTGATTTCATATATTTCTATGCCGGAGGGATAATGCTGCCTGCGGACCGCCTTGATTGCGGAAGGCCGGCAGCCTGCGTGATACTGCTTTCTGGGTCGCTTGTGAATTTCATCTGTGCCGGGCTGTGCTTTCTTTTCGCCGGCGCAGGAGACTTCGTCTTTGCGAATATCGCCCTCGGGCTTTTCAATCTGCTGCCCTTTTCGGGTTCCGACGGCTGCAGGCTCATCTCCGAGCTTTCAAAACGCGAGCCCCCTGCCGCCGTGAAGCTGTCGGCAGCTCTGCTTCCGGCGTCTCTTTGCTGTGTCGGCGCATATTACGGTTATCTGCCGTTTTTTCTTGCAGCGACCACCTGCTATATCATCATCTCCGGCTTTTCGGGAGAATAAAGGCAACACCGCACGACCCGCAGCTAACGCCTCTGCACATCATCTGCTTGCCAGCTTTCCGTCATATTACCCAAATTCTCCTTGACGTTGCGTAAAGCGAAGTGAACTTCGCTTGCAAGCCTGCGTCGAATTTAGGCAATCTGACGAAAATCTCAGCTCAACTTTATTGAGCTTGCGCGCAATCTGATGCACAGGGGTCGTGCGGTGTTGCCTAAAAAATGTCCTAAAGATCACAAAAAAAGAGGTGAAGGCTTTGAAGGAGATCAGAGATAAGATCGAACAGCTGCTGCTCAGCACACAGAAGCCGGCAAGATACATCGGCGGCGAGCACGGCAGCGTTATAAAAGACAAGGAAAAAGTGGATGTGCGCTTTGCCTTTTGCTTTCCCGATGTCTATGATGTGGGGATGTCTCACCTCGGGATGAAGATACTCTACGGCCTGAAAAACACCGTGCCCAACTGGTGGTGCGAGAGAGTTTTCATGCCCGAAAAGGACTTTGAAGCCCGGATGCGCGAGAACGGCATACCCCTCTATGCCCTTGAAAGCCTCGACCCCATACGCGATTTCGATTTTATCGGCTTTACTTTGCAGTACGAACTTTCCTTCACCAACGTGCTGGAAATGCTGGACTTGGCAGGGCTGCCGGTCTATGCAAAGGACAGGCATTCCCTTGCTCCCCTTGTGGTGGGAGGAGGTCCCTGTGTCTGCAACCCCGAGCCCATGGCACCATTCTTCGATCTGTTCATCCTTGGCGAAGGGGAGGAGGTCAACCTGGAGCTCATGCGGCTCTACGAAAAGATGAAGCCGCAGTCTCCCACGAAGGAGGAATTCCTGCGCGAGGCCGCAAAGATAGACGGCATATACGTTCCTCAGTTCTACGACGTGGAATACAACCCTGACGGCACAGTCAAAAGCATTACCCCAAATGTCCCCGAGGCAAGGCCGAAGATAACAAAGCGGGTCATCGCCGATTTCGACAAAGCCTATTACCCCGACAGCTTCGTCGTTCCTTTCACCAGCATAGTCCACGACAGAGCAGTTGTGGAAGTGCTGCGCGGCTGTATCAGAGGCTGCCGTTTCTGCCAGGCAGGGTTCATCTACCGGCCTTTCAGGGAGAAAAAGGTGGATACCATCGCCGGACAGACGAAATGCCTCTGCGAGCAGACGGGCTACGAGGAAGTATCTCTGTCCTCTCTCTCCACCAGCGACCACTCGAAGATCAACGAGCTGCTTCTGAAGCTCTCTGAATATACCGACGGCGAGAATATAAATCTATCCCTGCCGTCCCTGCGTATCGACACCATGAGCAAGGAGCTTATCGACAGGATAGCCGCCGTCCGCAAGAGCGGTCTGACCTTTGCTCCCGAGGCAGGGACACAGCGCCTCCGCGACGTCATAAACAAAAACATAACCGAAGAGGAGATAATGCGCACCTGCCGCCTTGCTTTTTCCGAGGGCTACCAGACCGTGAAGCTCTACTTCATGCTGGGACTTCCCGACGAGACCGACGACGACATCAGAGGCATAGCCCAGCTTGCCCAGAAGGTCGTGGACCTTTACTATCAGACTCCCAAGGAGCAGCGGGGCAAGAGCATACAGGTGAACGTCTCGACGGCTACCTTTGTTCCCAAGCCCTTCACCCCCTTTGAGTTCGAGCCTCAGGCAAAGCCCGAGGAGATAAGAAGAAAGCAGGGAGTCCTCCTTGACAGCATAAGCTCGAAGAAGATACGCCTGAGCTACCACCAGCAGAAAGTCTCCGTGCTGGAAGGCGTCCTTGCAAGGGGAGACCGCCGTCTTGCCGATGCGATATATACCGCCTGGAAAAAGGGCTGTACCCTCGACAGCTGGGACGAGCATTTCCGATTCGACTTATGGATGGAGGCTTTTGAGGAATGCGGCACGGACACGGAGTTCTACGCCAACAGACGCCGCAGCTACGACGAGACCGCACCCTGGTCCCATCTCGACTATATGATCTCCCACGCTTTCCTTGTGCGTGAGAACAAGAAAGCCCATGAGGGCATCACCACCCGGAACTGTGCCGAGGGATGCTCGGGCTGCGGAGTGAAAAAAGAATGCGGAGGTGTTTACTGTGGCAGAGCAGCAGCCGAAGAACCAGGCTCTGAGGATAGAGCGCTTTGAATACAGGCTCGTCTTCGCCAAAAAGGGCAGAGCCCGGTATATCTCCCACCTCGATCTTATGCGCGCCATGCAGCGTGTTTTCAAGCGTGCAAGGATACCCCTCTGGTACACCCAGGGCTTCAATCCCCACGCATATCTTATGTTCCCTCTGCCTCTGTCTCTCGGGATAGAGTCCGAGGTGGAGCTCCTTGACGTTGCGCTTATCGAGGAGCTTGATACAGAGGAGCTCAAAGACAGGCTCAACAGCACTATGCCCGAGGGTTTAAGCATAATCAGCGCAGGCAAGCCCGTGATGAAGCATACCGAGATAACCGCCGCGGAATACGAGATCACCCTCGTGACAGACCGCACTCCGGAAGAGACCGCAGAGGCTTTTGAGAGCTTCCTTGCTCAGGAGAAGATCGAGGTCGAAAAGCGGACGAAACGGGGCACAAAGCAGGTGGACATCAAGCCGTCCATAACCCTGCTCTCTCTTTCAAAGCAGGAGGACAGCATAACTCTCGGCCTGCATCTCCCTGCGGGGAACGAGTTCAACCTGAACACTTCGGTGGTGCTTGACGCCTTCGGAGCTTACTTTGAGGGGGATATCACCTCGAATTATACAAAGCGCACAAAGATACTCACCGCAGAGGGTGTAAATTTTATATGAACGCACTTGAAATCCCTGAGGTTATGTGTTATAATATTTAAGCATTTGAATTACCGTCGGTTCTTACGACGAGAGTTAATGCCAGCACCCGGCAGAACCGGGAACGACATTAAAGCGGATAGTCCTCTGGCTTTGCAGACGAGTGCGTCTGCCATAAAGCGCATGAACATCTGAAAATAACAGGAGGTTTTTATAATGGACGCACTGAAGCTTATCTCAGGCTCAAGCATGAAGGAGAATGCTCCCGAAGTCAGAGTCGGCGACACCGTAAAGGTACACGTTCGCATCTCTGAGGGAGACAAGTCTAGGATCCAGATCTTTGAGGGTACTGTTATCGCCAAGAAGCACGGCGGCATCAGCGAGACCTTCACAGTAAGACGTATCGCACACGGCTGCGGTATCGAGAGAGTTTTCCCGGTACATTCGCCCGTTGTTGAGAAAGTCGAGCTCGTTCGTGCCGGTAAGGTACGCCGCGCAAAGCTCTACTACCTCAGAAGCAGAGTCGGCAAGGCTGCAAAGGTCAAGGAAGCGATCAGATAATAACTTCGCACGAAAAGCACCGTTCATCGGTGCTTTTTTTGTTATGTGTATTGACGTTGGGTGCTTTGGGTGGTATAATAATGATGATAAGATTTATTTAACAGGAGGTAAAACTATGTTTTGTCCAAATTGCGGAAGCGAGATGCCTAACGGCTCGAAATTCTGCCGCAGCTGCGGAACACCCCTTGATGCAGCTTCGCAGGCTGAACCCGAAAAACAGCCCGAGCAGGTACAGTACGGAAGAAATCAAGGCCCTGCTGACGGGCAGGTGCAGTACGGCAGGAATCAGGAGCCTGCAAACTATGCTCCGAACCAGCAGCCTGCTGACTATGCACCCAACCAGCAGCCTTTGAACGACCAGACCCGGTATGCAGGAGAGCAGTCCTATGCTCAGCCGGCATTCGAGCAGCCTGCTTACTCTCAGCCTGCCTATGCACAGCCTGCACCGGCACCCGAGGTCAAGACCAAGAGCAAGGCTCCCATGGTGATCGTGGCTGCGTTGGCTCTTATCGCGGTGGGAGCCGGAGTTTTCTTCGGCATCAGCGCCATAAAGAAAGACGATGATGACGACAGCAAGAGCAGCAAAAAGAGCAAGAATGACAGCAGCATCGCCGAGGAAGTGGATGACTCCGAGGAGAAGGTCGTTGTCGATGACGACAGCAAGGAAGAGACTACGACCACTACCACCACCACTGCCGAGTCTATACCCGATCCCGTGGAGATAGTTGACACCAACAGCGGCAGGGTCTATAACATCTATTGCTGGAACACAGAGTTCCAGGAGAGATTCGAGAACTACTACTGGCCCAACAGAGACACCGCCCTCTGGGACGGCGTTGAGGTCAACTGGATCCAAAACACCAACAGCGACAGTATCTATCAGGATAAGCTCGACAGTGCTTTAAACTGGCAGAGCTCTGCCGATGCCGACGACAAGGTGGACCTGTTCCTCGTTGAAGCAGACTATGCGAAGAAATATGTCCAGAGCGACGCCTGCCTCGATGTTATCGGTGAGATCGGCGTTACAAATGACGATCTGTCTAACCAGTATCAATACACCAAGGATGTCATGACAGATTCCAACGGAACGCTGAAGGGCGTTTCCTGGCAGGCTTGTCCGGGACTTTTCCTCTACAACGCCAAGTATGCAAGGTCTGTCCTCGGCACAGACGACCCGGACGAGGTGCAGGCAATGCTCAACGACTGGGACAAGTTCAAGAAGGTCGCCGACAAGATGGCGGAAAAAGGCATCGCTATGGTTTCCAGCTTCGACGATACATACAGATGCTTCTCCAACAACGTTTCTGCTCCCTGGGAGACTGACGGGGTTATAAGCGTTGACCCGAAGATCAAAGAGTGGGTAGATCAGACCAAGGAATACACCGACAAGGGCTACAACAACAAGAGCTGCCTGTGGGATGAGGCTTGGGCTGCCGGCCAGCGGATAGACGGTAAGACCTTCGGCTATTTCCTCCCCACATGGGGCATACCCTTCGTTCTTATGCCGAATACTCTTGACACACGTGTTGAAGACGGCGGAAGGGAAGAGGTCGGCAACGGCGGCTACGGCGAATGGAGAGCCTGCCTCGGACCTCAGAGCTATTTCTGGGGCGGTACATGGATGTGCGGAGCTTACGGCTCGGACAACATCGACATAACAAGAGACATCATGCTCAAGCTCACCTGTGACGCCGATATAATGGCTCAGATCACAGAGAACGAGCAGGACTACACCAACAACAAAGAAGCGATCCGCAAGCTCATAAGCAAAGGCTACAGCAATGCTTTCCTCGGCGGACAGGATCATCTGTCTTTGCTTACGGATGCAGCCGATAAGATCGATATGTCCAACAAGATCAGCGCCTACGATTATTACTGCACAAGCAATTTCCAGTACGCTATGCACGAATATTTCCTCGGCAACTGCTCTTACGAAGAAGCCCTTGCGCTCTTCAAAAACCGCATGAACAGCGATTGCTACGGACTGAGCTACGATTTCTAAAAGATAAACTTAAACGGATGCTTTCTCAGCGCCTGCGCTTCCGGGAGCGTCCGTTTGCTTTTTTATACAAATAAATCGGCGCGATTTTGTGTAATTTTACATTTTACCTCTTGCAATTCTTCCGCGTATTTGCTATAATATAATGGATAGTTTATTATGATGCTCTGTATTGTGAGGCGAATTGTTATGAGCGATGAGATCAAAAAGACCGACAATGAAAAAGAGGAGCTTTCCGAAGGCGTGATAGCTGCTGCACAGGCAGCTCCCGAAGAGGGTTCGCTGATCGACGACCTGCTTGAATGGTGCGAAGCATTCATTATGGCGATCTTCGTCGTGATCCTTATATTTATCTTCTTCCTGCGGGTGGTGGAGGTGTCGGGCGATTCTATGAACGACACACTCTTCAATGCCGACAGGATACTTATCTCCCACCTGAACTACACCCCCAAGAGCGGAGATATCATAGTCTGCAATTCCGACGGCCTGGATAAGGTCATAGTCAAGCGCTGCATAGGCGTTGCAGGAGATGTGGTCAAGGTGGATTACAGCACCGGCAAGGTCACCGTCAACGGAGAGGAAATGGATCAGAGCTTCATCAGGGAGCCTATGATCGACAGCGGAAACTTCGACAAGACCTACAAGACCGGAGATACCGAATATACCTATACGGTCCCCGAGGGAACTGTCTTCGCTATGGGCGACAACCGCAACCACTCAACAGACTGCCGCTGGACTTCCGTGGGCTTTATAAGCACCGATGACATCCTCGGCAAGGCCGTGTTCAGGATCCTGCCCTTCGGCTCCTTCGGAAAGATAGAATGAAACAGCGCTTTCTGAATGCTGCGGATTCTTTCCTTGAATTCGCCGAGCCCGTGATACTTTCCGTATTCGCCGTGATCTGCATTTTCACCTTCGTTGTCAGGAGCATAGACGTCAACGGCGAGAGCATGGAGCATACCCTCTACGAGGGCGACAAGCTTATCGCAAGAGAGATAATGTACACCCCGGAAAGAGGAGACATCGCCGTCATCGCTTCCACCGCTCTGGACGAAGTGATAATCAAGCGTGTGGTGGGCATCAGGGGAGATACGGTGGAGATAGATTACTCCGAGAACGCAGTTTATGTGAACGGCGAAAAGATAACCGAGGATTATCTCTGGGAGCCCATGCAGAACAGACCTGTCTTTGCACAGGGCTTTTACGACAAGAACAGCGGAAGATATGTTTATCATGTGCCGGACGACAAATACTTCGTCATGGGAGATAACCGCAACCATTCAACGGACAGCCGCATCATCGGCTTTATAGACAGAGACGAGATAATCGGCAAGGCAATGTACAGATACAGCTCCGACAGGGGCAGCACGGGAAGGATAGAGTGAAAATGAGCGAGGCTGCAAGCATACAGTGGTTCCCCGGGCATATGGCGAAGACCCGCAGGATAATGCAGTCGAACCTGAAGCTCGTGGACGTGGTTGCAGAGATAACCGATGCACGCATACCCTATTCCAGCCGCAACCCGGAAATGGACAGGCTCGTGGGCTCGAAGCCCAGAGTGGTGCTGCTGAACAAAGCGGATTCCGCAGACGAGACAGTGACCTCAATGTGGCTCGACTACTACAAGCGGCAGGGGACAGCAGCCCTTGCAACGGACTGCCGCAGCGGCAAGAACGTGGGGAAATTTACTCCGCTCCTGAGAGAGCTGCTGGCCGACAAGCTGGCACAGTGGGAACGCAGCGGAATGACAGGCAGACCCATAAGGCTCATGATAGTCGGGATACCCAACGTGGGCAAGAGCTCCTTCATAAACAGGCTGGCAGGTGCAAAACGCACCAAAGTTGAGGACAGACCCGGAGTTACCCGGGGAAAGCAGTGGGTGACCTTAGAGGGAGACATGGAGCTCCTGGATATGCCCGGAGTGCTCTGGCCGAAGTTCGAGGACAAGCGCGTGGGCGAGATGCTGGCTTTCACGGGTGCTGTCAAGGACAACATAATGGATATGGAATACCTTGCCTGCCGTTTCCTCGAATATATGGACAAGGATTATCCCGAGCTCATAGAGCAGAGATATAATATAAGAACAGACGATATCCCCGAGAACGAGGACGAGCTTTCGGGCTGCGCAAAGGGCTTCGAGATGCTGGAGCGCATCGGAAGGAAAAGAGGCTTCCTCGTTTCCGGCGGAGAGATAAACACCGAAAGAGCTGCGATAACCGTGCTCGACGAGTTCCGCAGCGGAAAGCTGGGCAGACTGTCTCTCGAGAAGCCCGAGCTTTTCAAGCCGGAAAGGAGTAACGGGTGACTTTATTTGAATTCGACAACACCTACCGCGAGAATTACAAATACATCTGCGGAGTTGACGAGGCAGGACGTGGTCCTCTTGCCGGAGATGTCTATGCGGCGGCGGTGATTTTCCCCGAGGGCGTGGAGCTCGAGGACATAAACGACAGCAAGAAGCTCACCGAGAAAAAGCGCGAGCAGCTTGAGCCGGTCATAAAAGAAAAAGCCCTCTGCTGGGCAGTTGCGGCTGCAAGCATCGAGGAGATAGAGACGATAAATATCCTTGAAGCCGCAAAGCTTGCGATGCAGAGAGCGGTGGCACAGCTTCCGGTGAAGCCGGACATCATCCTCGTTGACGGCAACAGACCGCCGGAGTTCGATGTAAAAAACGAAGCCGTAATAAAAGGCGACGGCAAGTCTCAGGCCATAGCAGCGGCATCTATCCTTGCGAAAGTGGCAAGGGACAGATATATGCTGGAAGAAGCGAAGAACTTCCCGGAGTACGAGTTTGAAAAGCACAAGGGCTACGGCACGAAGCTCCATTATCAGAAGATCGACGAGTTCGGTCCCTGCAAGCTCCACAGGCCCAGCTTCTTAAAGAAATACTATGCAAAGAAAAACGCAGAATAAAAGAGCCGTGGGAGGTGCAGGCGAAGAGCTTGTCTGCCGCTTCCTGCAACAGAACGGCTATAAGATACTCTGCCGGAACTACACCGTCCGCGGCGGAGAGATAGACATAATCTCCGAGAAAGATAACATCGTGGTCTTCACGGAAGTGAAGCTGAGAAAGCTCGGGGCACTTGTCTCCGGCGAGGAGAGCATAACCTCCGGCAAGAAGCAGAGCCTCATCAAAGCAGGACAGCGCTATGCCCTGACTTTGGGCGAGGACAAGAGCTGCCGCTTCGACGTCGCGGTACTGAACGAGGACGAGCAGGGCGGTTTCAAGCTGAAATACTACGTTTCGGCATTCGACGCCAGCAAAAGGTAAAAACGGGGCAATGCCCCTGACTATACAAAGATTTTCAAGCAGCAATGCAGATATGAAAGGATTGGTCTTTATGTACTACAAGAGTACAAGAAACAGCAGTGTGAATGTGTCGTCGGCACAGGCGATAGCACAGGGCATCTCAAAGGATGGCGGTCTCTTCGTTCCTTCCGAGATACCGGCTCTTACAATGGGTGAGATAGCAGGCCTCGGTAAGCTCAGCTATGCCCAGAGAGCATTCTTCGTCTTCTCGAAGTTCCTCACGGACTTCACTGATGCAGACATCCGCTACTGCGTTGACAACGCATATAACGACAAGAACTTCGATTCCGAAAACATCGCCGAGCTGGCACATCTCTTCAACGGTACATATATGCTGGAGCTGTGGCACGGACCCACTTGCGCATTCAAGGATATGGCTCTCCAGATACTGCCCTATCTGCTCACGACTTCCGCGAAGAAGCTCCAGCTCGCAGGCAAGATAGTTATTCTCGTTGCGACTTCCGGCGATACCGGCAAGGCAGCTCTCGAAGGCTTCAAGGACGTTCCCGGCACGGAGATACTTGTGTTCTATCCCGATAACGGTGTGTCCGCTATGCAGAAGAAGCAGATGACCACCCAGGAAGGCGAAAATGTCGGTGTCTGCGCTATCAAGGGCAACTTCGATGACGCTCAGAACGGCGTAAAGGCGATCTTTACGAACCGGGAGATCGCAGACAAGCTGGCCGAGAATTCCATGCAGTTCAGCTCTGCGAATTCCATCAACTGGGGCAGACTCGCACCCCAGATAATCTACTATGTTTCGACATACGCACAGCTGGTGGAGAGCGGCGAGATCGAAGCCGGCGAGAAGATCAACATCGTTGTCCCCACAGGCAACTTCGGCAACATCCTTGCAGGCTACTACGCCAAGAAAATGGGCGTTCCCGTGAACAAGCTCATCTGCGCTTCCAATGCCAACAACGTTCTCACGGATTTCATCAACACCGGTATCTACGACCGCAACAGGCCCTTCCACACAACCATCTCTCCTTCTATGGATATTCTCATTTCCTCGAATCTCGAGAGACTGCTCTATCACCTCTGCGGAGAGGACGATGCTCAGATAAGAGAGTGGTTCGGTTCTCTTGCACAGACCGGCAGATATGAGGTATCGGATGATGTGAAGAAAGTGCTCTCCGAGGAATTCTATGCAGGCTGCTGCGACGATGTTCAGACCAAGGCCTGCATCAAGGAGATCTACGACAAGTACTCCTACACCTGCGACACCCACACGGCTGTTGCCGTTAAGGTCTATGAGGATTACAAGGCTGCAACAGGCGACGAAACAAAGACAGTCATCGCTTCCACCGCAAGCCCCTATAAGTTCTCCGGCTCTGTTCTTTCGGCTATCGGTGCCGAGGCAGGAGAGGACGAGTTCGAGCTCGTGGAGAAGCTGGCAGAAGTATCAAAGCTCCCCGTTCCTGAATCCCTTGCAGCACTCAAGGACAAGCCCGTCCGTTTCAGCGAAACGATAGAAAAGCAGGATATGAAGGATTACGTATTCCGTGCTCTCGGCATAAACTGAGACTGATAAAAAACTGCGCCTGCGGTTTTCCTGCCGCAGGCGTTTTTAATATCTCAGCTCCTTGCCGAGAAGGTCTTGCAGAGAGTCTCGTCCGCACAGCCGGGGTCGGAGCAGGTCCGGCAGACAGAGATGCTGCCGGCAGTGCAGTGCTTTCCCTCAGCGTTGTGGACGCAGCTCGTCACATCGCATTTGACCGAATCGAGAGTGTTCTTATTATTCTTCATTTCAAAGCCTCCTTTGGTATTGTGTATCTATTATTCCCGGTGACGGGAAAGATATTCGCAAAGCAGGGAGTTCAAGACTAAACAGTACAGAGGTGAACTATGAGCCTTTTCGTTATTGCCGACCTGCATCTGCCGCTTGCAGTCGAGAAACCTATGGATATTTTCGACGGCTGGGACAATTATGTTGAGCAGATCGAGCAGAACTGGAAAAATAAAATAAGCCCCGAGGATACCGTCGTCCTGCCGGGAGATATATCCTGGGCCATGACCCTCGAGCAGTCCTATAACGATATGAAGTTCATCCACGAGCTGCCGGGCACAAAGATAATCGGCAAGGGCAACCACGACTACTGGTGGAACACTGTCTCGAAAATGGAGAGATTCTTCGATGAAAAGGGGCTGACGAGTTTAAAGATACTCCACAACAACCACTACGCCTGGGGAAAAGTCGGTATCTGCGGAAGCCGAGGCTGGATAAACGAAAACGGCGAGGCTGCGGATATGAAAGTCCTGCTGAGAGAAGCACAGAGGCTGGATGTGTCCATAACCGCTGCGGAAAAGGAAGGGCTAAAGCCAGTTGTGTTTTTGCATTATCCGCCGGTGTTCGCAGGATCGGTGAACGAGCCCATGCTGGAGGTGCTGCAAAGGCATAAGATAGAGTGGTGCTTCTACGGACATCTCCACGGCAGGAAAGCCCATAAAAATGCCTTCGTCGGCAAGCGCGGAGATATAAATTACAGGCTTGTATCCGCGGATTTTCTGAAATTTGACCCAATGGACATAACCGAAATTGTGCAAAGTGACAATTTATAAAAAGTACTTGAAATATCGGGCAAAATGTGATATAATTATTTGGATAGATTTCATTTTGCTGCGAGCAAAACCGAGCCGCGGCAGATAAAAATAATTTGGAGGAATTTAAAATGAGTCTGAAATCAACTAACAAGGTGGATACAAATAAGTCGGAGCTTATCGTGGAGATCTCTCCCGAGGCTTTCGAGGAAGCACTTCAGAAGGCGTATATGAATGCAAGAAAGAAGATCCAGGTACCCGGCTTCCGCAAGGGCAAGGCTCCCAGAAAGCTTATCGAGAAGACCTTCGGCGAGAATGTTTTCTATGAGGATGCAGTAAACCTCCTCTATGCTCCCGAGGCTGATGCAGCTATCAAGGAATCCGGTCTCGAGCTGGTCACAAGGCCCGACGTTGAGATCACATCCTGCGACAAGGCTACCGGCGTGACCATGAAGATAACCGTTATCACCAAGCCCGAAGTCGAGGTCAAGGACTATAAGGGTATAGAAGTTGAGAAAACTGTCAAGACTGTTACCGACGAGGATATCGAAAAGGAGCTCAAGAAGCTCCAGGATAAGGCTATGCGCCTTGTGACCGTTGACGACAGAGCAGCCGAGACAGGCGACACCGTTACCATCGACTTCGAGGGCTTCAAGGACGGCGAGGCATTCGACGGCGGAAAGGCTGAGGACTTCGAGCTTGAGCTTGGCAGCGGACAGTTCATCCCCGGCTTTGAGGATGCTATCGCGGGGCACTCCGCAGGCGAGCAGTTCGAGATCAATGTTACCTTCCCCGAGGAGTATCAGGTTGCTGACCTTGCAGGTTCTCCGGCAGTGTTCAAGATCAATCTGAAGGCTATCTCCAAGAAGGAGTATCCCGAGATCGACGACGACCTCATCTCCGAGACCACAGAGTTCGATACAGTTGACGACTTCAAGGCAGACGCCAAGAAGAAGCTGGAAGAGGCCAATGAGAAGCAGGCTGACAACGAGGTCGAGAGCGCACTGCTCGAGAAGCTGGTCGAGAACATGACAGCCGAGATCCCCGAGGTCATGTATGAGAACCGCGCAGACGAAATGGTCAACGAGCTTGCTCAGAGACTTCGTCCCCAGGGCATTTCCATCGAGATGTATATGCAGTACACCGGCCAGACAGCCGAGCAGCTCAAGGCAGCATATATGGAGCAGGCTACAAAGCAGGTGAAGCTGAGACTTGCTCTCGAGCAGGTAGTCAAGAACGAGGACATCAAGGCTGCCGATGAGGACGTTGCAAAGGAGATCGAAAGCATCGCCGAGGCCAACAAGCTCACAGTAGATCAGGTCAAGATGTACATCACCGAAGAGGACGTTGCCAAGGATATCGCAGTCGGCAAGGCTGTAGAGTTCATCAAGGAAAACGCAGTAATAAAGAACGCATAAAAGCAAAACTATTTCGCCTGCAATCACGGTTGTGGGCGAAAAGCTTATGCGATATTGGAAAAGGGAGGCAAATTTATGGCACTTATACCTTACGTTGTTGAACAGACGGGAAGAGGAGAGCGAAGCTACGATATTTATTCGAGGCTGCTCAACGACCGGATAATAATGCTTTCGGACCCCATAGACGATGCTGTGGCAAGCGTTGTTGTGGCTCAGCTGCTCTATCTCGAAAGCCAGGATCCCGAAAAGGATATAGACCTTTATATCAACAGCCCCGGAGGCTCCATAACTTCCGGCATGGCTATCTACGACACCATGCAGTATATCAAGTGCGATGTCTCGACTATCTGCATCGGCATGGCTGCTTCCATGGGTGCATTCCTGCTCTCGTCGGGCGCAAAGGGCAAGAGATTCTGCCTGCCCAACAGCGAGATAATGATACACCAGCCCCTCATCGGCGGCGGCGGACTTTCGGGTCAGTGTACGGATATCAAGATACACTCCGATCATCTCGTTAAGACCAGAGATAAGATGAACCGCATACTTGCCGCCAATACAGGCAAGACTATCGAGGAGATCGCTGCCGACACCGAGAGAGACAATTACCTTTCGGCCGAAGAGGCTTTGGAGTACGGTCTGGTGGATAAGGTCATCGAGCACAGATGACTTAAACGGAACACTCCTTGGTGTGACGTTTGAACGAAAGGAGCCCCTTTATGGCTAACGACGTATATAAACGCTGTGACTTCTGCGGCAAGAGCGAAACAAGAGTCAAGAATATGTTCACCGCAGGCACAAACAATATCTGTGACGAGTGCGTCACCTACTGCTACGACATCCTCTGCGAGCAGGGGCTTGCAGTACCTGCCGAGATAAAGCTCAACGGCGCAAAGGCCAAGGGCTCTGCCCCCACCCTCAAAAAGCCCTCGGAGATCAAGGCGGTGCTGGACGATTATGTCATCGGGCAGGAGGACGCAAAGATAACTCTCTCCGTCGCGGTTTATAACCACTACAAGAGGATACTCTCCCTGGAGTCGAAGAACGACGTGGAGATACAGAAGAGCAACGTGCTCCTCCTGGGACCCACGGGAACAGGAAAGACCCTGCTTGCACAGACCCTTGCAAAGCTCCTGAACGTTCCCTTTGCCATAGCAGACGCTACGACGCTGACTGAGGCCGGCTATGTGGGCGACGACGTTGAGAACGTGCTCACAAGGCTCATTCAGGCTGCGGACTACGACGTTGAGGCAGCTTCAAAGGGAATAATCTATATCGACGAGATAGATAAGATCTCGAGAAAGAGCGAGAACACCTCCATAACCCGCGACGTCAGCGGCGAAGGTGTTCAGCAGGCATTGCTGAAGATAATCGAGGGCACTGTGTCCAACGTTCCTCCCCAGGGCGGAAGAAAGCATCCCCACCAGGAGTTCATCCAGATCGACACAAAGAACATCCTCTTTATCTGCGGCGGTGCTTTTGAAGGACTGGAGAATACAATTAAGAAGAGAACGGATTCCAGCTCCATGGGCTTCGGCGGAAACATCAAGAACCCTGCCGAGGAGACCAACGTTATGAAGAAGGTCGTTCCCCACGATCTTGTGAAGTTCGGACTTGTGCCCGAGCTGGTGGGACGTCTGCCTGTCATAACCGTTATGGAGGAGCTTGACGAGGCTGCACTTTGCAGGATACTCACCGAGCCTAAGAATTCCCTCATCAAGCAGTACACTTCGCTGTTCAAGCTGGACGGCATAGATTTCAGCGTCACCGACGATGCAAAGACAGAGATCGCAAAAATGACGATCGCGCAGAAGACAGGCGCAAGAGGTCTGAGGTCGATCGTCGAGAAGCTGCTTACCAAGCTCATGTTTGAAGCACCCTCCGACCCCACGATCAAGGGCATAACCCTCACAGCCGAGTCCGTCCGCGGAGAAAGCGAGCCAGTTATAGTCAGAGGCTCAAAGTCCGCCGACAAAAAGCAGGAGCAGGGAGCATAAATTCAAGCAAATAAAATAGACAATAATGAAGGAGCCGCAAGATACGGCTCCTTTTTCATTACTGTCTATTCTTGGTCTAAGTCGATCGTACCGACCGGATCAGGTGACAGGTGTCAACTCATCGTTCTTTGCATCACCATCGGGAACCGGGTTTGTGCAGGTGCTTGTAACGATAATATCCTCGTGTGTAAAGCGGATTATTTCAAGCTCGGGAGAGGTGTACTTTTCCATTGTTTTGTTCCTCCTTGAAAGGCATATCTCATTCCAATAATCATTATAGCACAGTCTGCGCGAAAATGCAAGTGTTTTTTTAAGGCAACACCGCACGACCCCTGTGCATCAGATGCGCCGTCCAGATTTTCGTCAGATTGCCTAAATTCGACGCAGGCTTGCTGACGCAAGTCAAGGAGAATTTGGGTAATATGACGGAAAGCTGGCAAGCAGATGATGTGCAGA
>CAMVOF010000004.1:0-33463 GCA_947169055.1 uncultured Clostridia bacterium | reverse complement strand
GCAAACGGTCAAGTAGATATCAAAACACTGAGGGAGGTTCTTGATATGTCAGAAATGAACAACTTATTTGAAGCGGCAATAGACAAAAAGGTAGAGCTGACCTATGACAGCCTGCCCAACTCCAAGTTTGAGGACGTCAATTTCAGCGACGCAAAGTTTTCTAACGTAAACCTTAAGGGCGCAGATTTTGACGACGTTAACATGGACAGCGCTTCTTTCAATAATGTAAGCCTTACGGAAGGCAAATTCACCGATATGTATATGGTCAATTCGAGATTCCTCGGCGTCAATATGAGCAACACCAGATTCGGATGCTCCATAATGAACAATGTGGAATTCAAGAATCCCGACCTTAAGAATTCTCAGTTCGTTCACTGTGATCTCTCCAACGTTGAGATCAACGAATGCAAGATAGACGGCCTCAAGATAAACGGCATAGACATCTGCAAGCTTCTTGAGCAGCACGAAAAGAGCATTCAGGAACTGGACTGACCTAAGGCAGCCGACCGGGCAGAATGATTCCGCAACCGTGGGTCATTTTGCCCTGTGTTTATTTATGAGATATGATATTTGGGGGAGAAAAAATGAACGAGAACACAAAAAAGATATGCAGTATTATTTTCAGACTTGTGATCTTCGCCTGCTTCATCATGGCTGTCATCATGGTTGTGAACATGATAACATTCATTATGATAATGGACAAGGACGATCCGAAGAAGACGGACGAATTCGTTGATGCGATACTGGCCTTCACGGGACTTTATCAGGGTGTGTTCTATGCAAGCTGCGCTGCATTCATCCTGAGCATATTGTCAAAATACAAATGCTCTACTGCGGCTATTGTTGTAAGAACGATCTTCATCGGGATACTGACCGCTGTTATGGCATTCGGTCTGAAAGTTGATATCGCGATGCACGATGTTACGGAAGTGCTTGAAAAGCTTAAGTTGACCGACCTCAACAAGATAACCAAGGAAAAGTGCATCGAGGCCGGCATCACAAAGGAAAGAGCCGAGGAGCTTGCCGAGACCCTCAACGCCGACAGCGCACAGGGCGCTGTTATAGCAATGAGCATCGCAATATTCCTGAGCGCCTTGATCTACTTCATTCTTACCTGCACATCGCTGCACAATCTTTTAAAGAAAAACAAGACTGCCGAAGAGGCACAGGGGTAAATCTGAACTGCGGGAGGCTTCCGGATGATAAAGGATGCAAAAAAGCTGAATGTATTATTCAGGATATGCATTTTTGCTCTGTTTGTTATGACTGTTATCTCCCTTTCATCGCTGCTCGTGCTTGTGGTGAAGGTCACTCAAGAGCAGGATAACAAGAGCATCAGCGATACGGAAAAGCTATATAATGTGCTGCCCCTTCTGAAGGCTTCCTTTGTACTCTATTACTACATATTCATACTGACCCTTGCGACGGCTTTGCTGAGTATAGCTTCGGGCTACGGTTCGCAGAACGTGTCCATAGTTTTCAGGACGATATTTCTCGGGCTTTGTGCATTTCTGCAGTTCAGGGGCCTTGGGATAGCAAGGCTTATCAAGCTGGTCACCGAGGCTTTGAGCAAGGTCTCCTATGACGAGATAGCAGGACGTTCCAACGACGAGATAGAGGCGATATTCCTCGACAAGGGCTATTCCTCGGATGAATTCGACAAGATGTTCGATGCATCAAACAGCAAGGAAAGCACGATGATGATGCTTGCTGCCTATGCTCTTTCGATGATAGTTTTCCTTGTGCTTTCGCTGACTTCCCTGCACAGCCTGTACAAGCAGCTTTCGGCTTTGAAGTCGGAGCAGAGTATGTATGATGCCGAGCAGCAGCCCGGACCGCAAAGGAGCGGACTTGCCATGACCCTTTCGGACAATGCCGCAAGGGCTACGATGAACGAGATCTTCGGTGATATTAAAGAGCTGAGATCAATGCCTCCGCCGGAATTCCGGCACTCGAACAGCCAGACATATAATTCGCAGGATATAATCGACGACGATGATGATTTTTAAATAAAGGACGGTTTTTATGGGAAACAAGATGTGGGCCGGAAGGTTTACCAAAGAGATAGACGAAAGGGTCAACGACTTCAACTCATCTATTTCTTTTGACGCAAGAATGTACAAGCAGGATATCGAGGGTTCCATCGCACACGCGACAATGCTTGGCGAATGCGGGATAATAGAGAAAAGCGAAAGCGAAAAGATAATCGAAGGGCTTCGCGGTATCCTTGCAGACATCGAAAGCGGAAAGCTGCAGTTCGACCCGACTGCCGAGGATATACATATGTTCAACGAGGCTGAGCTGACAGCCCGGATCGGCGATGCAGGAAAGAGACTGCACACCGCACGTTCGAGGAACGATCAGGTGGCTTTGGACATAAGGATGTACCTTAGGGACGAGATACCGCAGATCAAGGCCATGACAGCCGAGCTCATAGAAACACTGATGCGGCTGGCCGAGAAAAATCTTGAGACCGTAATGCCGGGATATACACATTTGCAGAGGGCTCAGCCCATAACTTTTGCTCATCACCTTATGGCTTATGTGCAGATGCTGCTGAGAGATCTGGACAGGCTGGGCGATGCTTACAAGAGAACGAACATCATGCCTCTGGGAAGCGGAGCTCTTGCATCCACCACTTACCCCATAAACAGGCGCCGCGTCTGCGAGCTGCTGGGCTTTGAGGACATCACACAGAATTCCCTGGACGGCGTATCGGACAGAGATTTCTGTATCGAGCTTGCTTCGGCAATATCCATCCTTATGATGCACCTTTCGAGATTCTCCGAGGAGATAGTGCTCTGGTGCTCCTGGGAATTCAAATTCATCGAGCTTGACGACGCTTACGCCACAGGCTCCTCCATAATGCCCCAGAAGAAAAATCCGGATATAACAGAGCTTATCCGCGGAAAGACAGGCCGAGTTTACGGAGACCTCAACACCCTGCTGGTGATGATGAAGGGGCTGTCCCTTGCATACAACAAGGATATGCAGGAGGATAAGGAGGCTATCTTTGATGCGATAGACACCGTGAAGCTGTGTCTGAGGACGTTCATCCCCATGATAGACACGATGAAGGTACTGCCCGAGAACATGAGAAACGCTGCGGCTAAGGGCTTTATAAATGCCACAGACTGCGCAGACTATCTCGTAAAGAAGGGACTTCCCTTCCGCGACGCTTACAAGATAACGGGGACTCTCGTACACACCTGCATCGAAAAGGGGCTGACACTTGAAACACTGCCTCTTGAAAATTACAAGGCTCTGTGCGATGTGTTCGACGAAGATGTATATGAAGCTATAAGCCTTGAGACCTGCGTTATGCAGAGGCGCGCTGACGGCGGTCCTGCACCCGAGGCTGTTAAGGCTCAGATAGAGTTTTCTAAGAAGAAGCTCTCCGAGCTCAGATAAAGGAGAAAAAGATGAGGAAACTCAGCAAGGATTACAAAGGACGCTGCGGACACTGCCATGCGTTCATCGGTCAGGACGAATACTGCCGCTACTGCGGAACCAAAAAAGGCGACGGCGAATTCCTGCCCTATAACGACGAGGTACAGTGCGTTTACGGACCTCCGCCGATAGAAAGGATCCACAAATGCGAAAACTGCGGCTATAAATGGTCTGCCCGGATGATGATAGATGACCAGAGATACTGCCCGAAATGCGGCAGCAGAGTCAAAGTTACGGCAGCGAATCCCGAAGATGAACCTTATATGTAACAGGAGAAGAAGATGGCGACAAAGATTTTTATAGACGGAAAAGAGGGCACTACAGGCCTTCAGATATACGAGCGCTTTGCAGGACGTGACGACCTTGACATACTGCTTATCGACGAGGACAAGCGCAAGGACGTGAACGAGAGAAAGCGCCTGATAAACGAGAGCGAGATAACCTTTCTCTGTCTGCCGGATGCTGCGGCAATAGAAGCCGTTGCCCTGGCGGAAAACCCGGATGTACGTATAATAGACGCATCCACAGCCCACAGGACGGATCCAGCCTGGGACTACGGTTTTCCCGAGCTTTCAAAGCAGCACAGAGAGAACATCGCAAAGAGCAAGAGAGTTGCGAACCCCGGCTGCTATGCCAGCGGTTTTATAAGCCTGGTCTATCCCCTTGTGCAGGCAGGAGTCCTGCCGGAGGATTATCCTCTGACGGCTCATGCCGTTTCGGGCTACAGCGGCGGAGGAAAAAAGATGATAGCCGCAATCGAAGGCGAAGGCAAGACAAAGGAGATGTGTTCTCCCCGTCAGTATGCCCTTGCTCAGGCACACAAGCACCTGCCGGAGATGCAGGCTGTTTGCGGACTCAAATACAAGCCGATGTTCAACCCCATAGTTGACGACTACTACGCAGGAATGGTGGTATCTGTGCCGCTGGTGACGAGAGCCCTTGCAAAGAGATACACCCCTGCCGACATACACGAGATTCTTTCCTCCCACTACGAGGGACAGAGATTTGTCAAAGTCATGGAGCTGGGCGGCAAGGAGACTCTGCCGGACGGCTTCTTAGCTGCGAACACCCTTGAGGGCACAAACGATATGCAGCTCTTCGTTTTCGGGAACGACGAACAGATACTGCTTTGCTCGAGGCTCGACAACCTCGGCAAGGGAGCTTCAGGAGCAGCTGTACAGAACATGAACATCATGCTGGGTCTCGACGAAGGAAAGGGACTCTGATGACAAGGATATATTTCGTCAGACACGCACAGCCCGACCCGAGCTGCGGCTACAACCCGGACTTCCCTCTCACAGAGCTTGGAAAGAATGATGCGCTGACAGCTGCGGACGTGCTTAAAGACAAGGATATTTCAGCGGTGTATTCCTCAAGCTATCTCAGAGCCGTTCAGACAGTAACGCCCTTTGCGGAGGAAGCAGGACTTGAGATAATAAAGGAATACTCTCTGAGAGAACGCACCGGCGGTAACTGGCAAAGCTCTTTCGAGAATTACGCCGAGTATATAAACGCTCAGATAGAGGACATCAGCTGCAAAGTCGAAGGCGGCGAGAGCCTTGAAGAAGTGCAGGAACGCTGCATGGAGACTATTGAACAAATAATCGCCGAGAACGACGGCAAGGCTGTAGTTGTGGGGATACACGGCATGGCGCTTGCGACTATACTGATGCACTATTTTCCTGGCTTCGGGACAAAGGATTTCTACCAGATCGTGGATCTTATGCCGCTGATACTAAAGCTCGACATCGAGGACGGCAAGTGCGAAAGCTACGGGATCGAGCTTGCCATAAAGCGCATCTACCCCAACGGCTATCTCAAGCTGTCCGATACCCTGAAAGGCAAATGATAATGAAAAAGCTTCTGATCCCGGTGCTTGCAGCGCTTATGCTTTGTGCCTGCGGCAGCGAAGAGATATCGCAGCCGGAAAGCCTTGGGATATATTCAAAAACGGAGACAATTTCCGAAACTACGACTACGGCTGCGGAGACTACCACCGAAACGGAAAAAATCACAACAGCCGAAACGGCGGAAACAGTAACGACCGCCGAGCAGACCGAACCGACTGAGACAGAGACGGAAGCTCCTCCGGAAGAACAGCCTGAGGAAAAAACCGAAAGCAAAGCAGAGGAACTGCTTGGGCAGATGAGCGTCAGGGAAAAAGTCGGGCAGCTGTTTATGATCAGGCCGGACGGTCTTCTCTACGACGACTACAACGACCACGGAGTAAGAGAGGTCGGAGACGAGCTTCGGCAAAAGCTTAAAGACTTTCCTGTGGGCGGACTGATAATGTTTGCCAGCAATATAAAGACGCCGGAGCAGATAACCCAGCTTAACCGCGATCTGCAAAGTGCAAGCAGGATACCGCTGTTCATCACGACGGACGAGGAAGGCGGATATGTTGCGAGGATAGCCCTGAACGACAATTTCGATGTTCAGCAATTCCCGACCATGCTGGAGATCGCTGCAAGCGGAGACACCGCCGAGGCTTATAATGTCGGAAAGACTATAGGCAGCTACATGAGCGAGTACGGCTTTGATCTTGATCTTGCGCCTGTGGCAGATGTGAACACAAATCCGCTGAATATCGTTATCGGAGCAAGCGCCTTCGGAAGCGATCCCGAAACTGCTGCGGAATATGTTTCCGCCTGTGTTGACGGCTTCCACGACAGCGGAGTGATGACCTGCCTGAAACACTTTCCGGGACACGGAGACACCTTCGGCGATACCCACAAAGGCACGGTCTATGTGGATAAAAACTGGGACGAGCTCAAAGACTGCGAGCTGATACCCTTCATAGAAAATCTTGGCAAGACGGACATGATAATGGCAGCTCACATCTCTTTGCCGAACATCACCGGCGAAGACACGCCTGCTTCTCTCTCAAAGGAGATACTCACCGATAAGCTTCGGGGAGAACTGGGATATGACGGAGTGATAATCACAGATGCTTTGGCAATGGACGCTGTGAAGAATGTCTATTCCTCGGAGGATGCAGCTCTTGAAGCCTTTAACGCCGGAGCAGATATACTTCTCATACCGGAGAGGCCCTTTGAAGCCTATGAGGCTATTGCCGCGGCTGTGGAGAACGGAGATATAAGCGAAGAACGCCTGGACGAAAGCGTTCTGAGGATACTTAAACTAAAGGAAAAATACGGTATGCTGGGGTAAAACTTTGTGATACCGAAAGAAATATATAAACGGAAAAGAAGGAAAGAAAAATGAGTATAGCAGAAAACTTCAAGACCATTGAAGGCGGTGTCTGTGCCGCCAAGGGCTTCAAGGCAAGCGGATATTACTGCGGGATAAAGGCCTTTATGCAGACAGGTCCCGACGGCAACAAGAGCCCTGTGCCCGGAAAGAAGAACGATATAGCACTTGTAGTCTCCGACACGGTCTGCAATACCGCCGGAGTTTATACCTCGAACAAGGTTAAGGGTGCACCTGTCATCGTTACAAAAAGAAACCTTGCGGCTAACGGCGGAAAGGCAAAAGCTGTTATCGTGAATTCCGGGAACGCCAACACCTGCAACGGCGACGGCGAAGAAAAAGCTGCGGCTATGTGTGAGCTTACTGCAAAAAAGCTGGGTATTTCTCCCGATCTTGTGATCGTTGCAAGCACCGGCGTTATCGGACAGGTGCTGCCCCTTGAGCCCATTGAGAAAGCGATAGACCCTCTTTATGAGAGCCTTTCATACACCGGGAATATCGAAGCAGCTACTGCCATAATGACCACCGATACCGTTAAGAAGGAGTACGCTGTGACATTCACTGCCGGCGGCAAAGAATGCAGCCTCGGCGGAATGGCAAAGGGCAGCGGAATGATACATCCCAACATGGCAACGACCCTGAACTTTATCACTACCGACTGTGCCGTATCTGCTGAGATGCTGCAGAAGGCACTCAGCGATGTTGTCAAGGTAACATACAACTGCCTTTCCGTTGACGGAGATCAATCCACGAACGACACCTGTATGCTTATGTCCAACGGCCTGGCTGAGAATGCTGAGATAAACGCAGAGGGCGAAGACTATGACACATTCAGGGCTGCGCTTTATCAGGTAATGGCTAATCTCACAAGGATGCTCGCCAAGGACGGCGAGGGTGCAAGCAGGCTCGTTGAGTGCAACGTAAAAGAAGCTCCCGATCTTGACACGGCGATAATCATTGCCAAGAGCGTTATACGCTCTCCCCTTGTTAAATGCGCTATGTACGGAGCTGACGCAAACTGCGGACGTATCATGTGCGCTATGGGCTATGCCGAGACGGACTGCGATGTTACAAAGGCTGATGTGTATTACATTTCAAAAGCCGGAAAGATTCTTGCCTGCGAAAACGGCCTGGGACTTAAATTCGACGAAGACAAGGCTAAAGAGATACTTTCAGAAGATGAGATCACTATCCTCTGCGAGCTGCATCAGGGAGATGCCGAGGCTACTGCCTGGGGCTGCGATCTTACCTACGATTATGTAAAGATAAACGGAGATTACAGGAGCTGATCTCTCTATTGAGGTGAAAACAATGAAGCCCGATTTCACGCCCTATATCATGGCCGGGGAAGAGATAATGTGGCAGGGCGAGAGCCATAAAGAAGGCCCTCCTGCCGACCCGAAAGGAGCAAGAGGCACCAAATTCTTCGGGATACTCTGGTCGGTGCTCAGCGCTTTGATATTCATTCCTGTGATCTTCCTCACAGGCGACCTCAAAGGCTCGGCTTTCTGGGTTACTGTAGGTATGGCTGTACTGTTCATAGGGATAGGCATAGGGCTGTTCCTTTCCACAAAATACTACAAGCAGGAATACTACTGCCTTACCGACAGGCGGCTGCTTGTTATGGACACGAAGAACATTCTTACGATACGCGATCTGTTCCACATCCAAGGCGCAGAGCTAACAGGCATTCAGAACGGCTACGGCTCGATTCTTATGAGGACGGACATCACTCACAGGCACAGGACCAACGGTCATTACCACACCACGCGAGAGATGTGGTCAATGAGAGGTGTCGAAGAGCCGGCAGAATGCTACAGGATACTGACATCTGTACTTATGGTGAACAGCGAAACAAATTTCAAATAAAGGAAGCATGAAAAATGGAAATAGCAAACAATATCCGCAGCCAGATACTCAGCGACGCTCTGCCCCACATCCAGCGCTACCACGACAAGGTGGTCGTTGTTAAATACGGCGGAAACGCAATGACCAACAGCGAGCTCAAAGAGGCTGTTATGAGCGACATCGTGCTGCTTTCGGCTGTAGGCATCAAGGTGGTGCTCGTTCACGGCGGCGGTCCCGAGATCAACGCCATGCTGGACAAAGTGGGTATCAAGAGCAAGTTCATCGGAGGTCTGCGCTACACCGACGCCGAGACTATGGACATAGTCAAAATGGTGCTGACGGGCAAGGTGAACAAGGAGCTGGTATCTGCTCTCCAGCTCCACGGCGGAAAGGCTTTGGGTCTCTGCGGCTGCGACGGAAAGATGATCGTTGCTGAGAAGAAAGAGGGAGAGATCGATCTCGGCTATGTGGGAGACATAAAGAAAGTCACCACGAAGCCTATCATAGATGCGCTCAACAACGGCTATGTGCCGATAATCGCTACTGTTGCCACATCTAAGGACGGCCAGGCTTATAACATAAACGCTGACACCGCTGCGGCAAGGATCGCAAGCTGCCTTAGAGCGGAGAACCTTGTGCTGATGACGGACATCGAAGGCCTGCTCGAGGACAAGGACGATCCCTCGACGCTGATATCTTCGGTGAACGTCAGCGAGGTGCCTTATCTTAAAAGCACAGGTATTATCAGCGGAGGAATGATACCCAAGATCGAATGCTGCGTTGAGGCTGTAAGACGCGGAGTTAAGAAGACCTGTATCATCGACGGACGTGTTCCCCACTCGATACTGATAGAGCTTCTTACCAGCGAAGGCATCGGAACGCAGTTCATGTAAAGCATACGGGTGAGAAAATATGGACGAGAAGGTTTTTCTTAAAAACGAGACCAGCGTTGAGTCTGTCACGACCTATCCTTCGTCGGTGGGAGGACAGAAAGGCAGCAGCGGAGCAATGACATACATAGCGATAGCCGCAATGTTTGCGCTTTCTGCATTTTCTGTTTATATAGTTCCGATGAAAGCAAAGGTCGCTGTGGGATTCATAGCCTTTATCATTTTCACAGCGATGCTGATCGGTCTTTTCAGAGGCCGGAAGAAGCTCTCCGGTCACTCCGATCAGGGCTCGATAGGGATAGTATCGACAGGCGATGCAACGTTATGGAGCTATTCATTCTGTGAAAACAAGCTTCTTGCCGAAAACGGCAAGGAAAAGCTGGAGATAGATTACTCGGACTTCAAAAGCATAAGAGACATCGGAGCGAGTTTCCAGCTGACGCACTCAGGAGGAAGACTGATAATCAAAAAAGAAGGTTTTTCGGAAGGCGGAGAGGAAAAATTCAGATATCTTATGCAGAAGAACGGCATAAATATAAATTAAAAAGAAGGAATGTAAAATGAGCAAGACAATAGAAAAATTCAACGAGCACGTTATGCACAGCTACGGCAGGTATGACCTTGTGCTCGACAAAGGCTCTGAGCGGCTGGCTGTTGACGAGGAAGGCAAGGAGTACATCGACTTCGGCTCGGGCATAGGCACAAACTCTCTGGGCTACTGCGACGAGAAATGGGCAGAAGCGATCTGCGCACAGGCTCACGCGATACAGCACACATCGAATTATTATTACACAAAAGTCCAGGCGGATTTCGCAGAGAAGCTGAGCAAGCTCACGGGGATGAAGAATATGTTCTTCGGCAATTCGGGAGCTGAGGCAAACGAATGCGCTATAAAGATCGCACGTAAATACAGCTTTGACAAATACGGCAAGGACGCAGAACGTTACGTTATCGTGACCCTTGTGAACAGCTTCCACGGCAGGACCATCGCCACACTCTCGGCAACGGGACAGGATGTTTTCCACAACTACTTCTTCCCCTTTGTCGGAGGCTTTGTGAACGCAAAGGCAAACGATACCGACGATCTCAAAAAGGTACTTGCGGAAAACGAAGGCAAGGTCTGCGCTATAATGATCGAATGCGTTCAGGGCGAAGGCGGTGTCATCCCACTGGACAAGGACTATGTAAAGGCAATATACGACATCTGTCAGGAAAACGACATCCTGATGATCTGCGACGAGATACAGTGCGGTGTCGGCAGGTGCGGAACATTTCTGGCTGTTGAGCACTACGGCGTAAAGCCCGATATCGTGACTCTTGCAAAGGGAATTGCCGGCGGTGTGCCCATGGGCGTCTGCCTTGCGGGAGAAAAATGCAGCGAGGTACTCACTCCCGGAACACACGGCTCGACCTTCGGAGGAAATCCCCTTGCCTGCGCAGGAGGAAACGTTGTTCTTGACCGCATGGAGGAGCCCGGCTTCCTGGAAAGCGTAAACGAGAAGGCCGAATACTTCCGCAAGAAGCTGGCGGAGATCGACGAGGTGGAAGGCGTTGACGGACTTGGTCTTATGATCGGCGTAAGGCTCAAGACCAAGAAAGCCGGAGAGGTCTGCAAGGCCTGCCTCGAAAACGGTCTGCTTATCCTCACGGCCAAGGAAAAGCTGAGGTTCCTGCCTCCTCTGACCATCACCAAGGAAGAGATCGACAAGGGCATGGATATACTGGCAAAGATACTTGCGTAAAAATTTTCAAAATACATAACAAAGGAGAAAAACGACAATGAAGAATCTGCTCAAGCTTCTTGATCTTTCAAAGGAAGAGATAATCGACATCTTAAATCTTGCCGACCAGCTGAAATACGAGAACAAAAACGGCATCGAGCATCCTGTGCTCAAGGGCAAGACTCTGGGAATGATATTCCAGAAGTCCTCCACCCGTACCCGTGTTTCCTTTGAGACCGGTATGTATCAGCTCGGCGGTCAGGCGCTGTTCCTCTCGAACCGCGATCTGCAGATCGGACGCGGAGAGCCTGTGCAGGACACCGCCCGTGTGCTCAGCCGCTACATCGACTGCATAATGATCCGTACTTTCGGGCAGGATGAAGTTGAGGACCTTGCTAAATACGGCTCGATACCCGTTATCAACGGACTGACGGACTTCTGCCACCCCTGTCAGGTGCTTGCGGACCTTATGACTATCCGCGAGTTCAAGGGCAGGTTTGAAGGCCTCAAAATGTGCTACATCGGCGACGGCAACAACATGGCCAACTCCCTTATCGTCGGCGGTCTGAAAGTCGGAATGAGCGTTTCCGTTGCTTGTCCCGAGGGCTACAGGCCCGATCCCGAGGTGCTTGAATTCGCCAAGCAGTACGGCGACAAATTCTTCATGACCGACAAGCCCATAGAGGCTGCAAAGGATGCAGACGTACTGTTCACGGACGTATGGACATCTATGGGTGAGGAAGCTGAGACAGAAAAGCGCAAGCTCGCTTTTGCGGGATATCAGATCAACGACGAGATAATGGCTGCCGCAAACAAGGGAGCTATGGTGCAGCACTGTCTGCCTGCTCACCGCGAGGAAGAGATAACCGAGAAGGTATTTGAGGAGCACGCTGACGAGATATTTGAGGAAGCCGAGAACCGTCTGCACGCACAGAAGGCCGTTATGGTCAAGGTAAGGGGCGGCAAGCATAAGAAGTAAAAACAAACAGCACCGGACTATTAAATGCGGTGCTGCTGTGATACCCGGAGGGCGCTATGGAAAAGTTTGAAAAGCCGAAGACCATATCAGAGCTGCTTGAATTCTGCAACGAAAAGGGTATGCCCTTGCGGCAGATGCGGTTCTTCATCGGAGAGGACTATCCCGAAGCCAGAGCTTTCGGCATTTTTCAGGATTCGGACGGAGATTTCGTCGTATATAAAAACAAGGACGACGGAACAAGGGCTGTGAGATACAAGGGTCCCGACGAAGCCTTCGCCGTGAACGAGCTGTACGAAAAGCTTAAAGCCGAGACAGAACAGCGCAGGAACGCAAACGGCAGCACAGGCTATTCCTCAAAGGGTGTTTCACGGTCGGGCGGAAGTGCCGCAAAGAACAACACAGGCTTGGGGCTCTGGGGCTGGCTCATTATTCTTATAACCCTGGTGGGGATCGGATCCTGCGTTTATTCCGAGGTGACGAACCCGAAACGGGGCTACTACCGCAACAACGACACCTACTACTATTACGACAGCGACGACTGGTACTACTACGACTCGGTATGGATAATGATCGACGATGACGACCTGGGCTTCAACGACGATTACGACGAGTATTTCATCTCTGACGACTACGACGGTGATTATCCTGTCGGTGACTTCCGCGATTCCGACTACTACGACGGATACTACGAAAATGACGACGATGACTGGGACGACTACGACTGGGGAGGCAAAGACGACAACGACTGGGGCGGCTGGGATGCCGGAGACACTAACTGGAACACGGATTGGTGAAGCGGAAACGCTGCGCTCAGTGAATAATGAAAAGTGAAGAATGAATAATAAAGGTGCCGCCTTCGGCGAGAGGTTTCTCGCTTGGGGCGGCACTTTTTATTTGTCCGTATTATTCAAAAGGCGCTCGAGCATTACCTCGCGGCACTTTTCTTCGAGCTCGTCATTCAAGGGTTCGAGGGGTCTGATGCTGCCTTTTCTGTTCAGGCAGTAGGAGATGATATAGTCTGCGACCTTCGGGTTCTTTGAGAGCAGAGGTCCGTGGAGGTAAGTGGCGATGACATTCTTTTCAAAATAGCCCTCGAACTCGCTTCCGAACTTGTTTCCGTTGCCGAAAAGCACTTTTCCGAAGGGAGCTGTGACGTTCTCTGTCATGCCGCCGTGGTTCTCAAAGCCGATGACCTTATACTTCTCGCCGTTTATCTCAGCCTCGATGACGATATTCCCGATGCAGCGCTTGGATTTGTCGGTGGATGCGACTGTGTAATAATCGAAGAGGCCGAGGCCGGGTATCTTCTCGCCGTTGGAGTCTTTGTAATACTGACCCATAAGCTGGTAGCCGCCGCAGATCATAAGCAGGAAGGCTCCGTTTTTGTAGGCGGAGGCAATGCTCTCGCGGCAGGAGAGAAGGTCGTCGGCAAGGAGCTGCTGCTCGAAATCTGCTCCGCCGCCGAAATAAATCAGGTCGTAGGCGGAGAAATCTGTCTCGCTGCCCTGCCCTATGGAATATTTATCGACTGTGACATCTATGCCGCGCATTTTGCAGCGGTAGGAGATAAGCTCCATGTTGCCGCTGTCGCCGTAAAGGTCGAGCATATCGGGGTACATATGAAGGATCTTAATGCTGCTCATCGCTGCCCTCGCTCTCCTTTCCGTTTATGAACCGCTTAAGCGCTGCCCTTGTGGGCTGTACGGCGGTGTAATTTGCAACTGCGAACTTGCGGCCCGTGGTGGAGAAAAGCTCCTTCACGGCGTCGTCAAGGTCGGGACGGACAACTATCTTGTCTGCGTCGTAGCCCGAGCATTTTATCCTGACGGCGATATCGTAAGCTCGTCTTCCGCTGGTGACGACACGGGTGACGTTATTGAAGATGCTGAAATTTATATCCCATATCCAGGAAACGTCGTGTCCGTCGGCGAGGTTGTCGTTGAGGACGAAGAGAAGCTCCTTCTCGCCCTTGGTCTCGTTGAGGGCACGGACTGTCATGTTCGCACCCACAGGGTTCTTCGCAAGATTGAGCACGAGGGTGGAGCCCTTATATTCAAACTGCTCCATACGCCCGTTGTTCACCTTGAACTCGGAGAATACCCGGCGCATGGTCTCTTCTTTGATATTATAGAGCTTCGCCGCTGAATAGACTGCGCAGAGGTTGTACATATAATAAATGCTGCTGCCTGCGGTGGTAAATTCCTTGCCGTCGGCTGTGAAGGAGGGCTTTTCGAGATCGACCGAGGTTATCCTCGAGTAGTAGCTGTTCTTGCCGTAGCCGCAGCCGGGACACTCAAAACGTCCGATGTGGGAATACTGGTAGTAGTCGTAAACAAGAGCCTTGCCGCAGCGTGGACAGAAACGTCCCTCTCCGGCTTCGTGGAGCTTATCCGTGGCGAACTCGTACTTGTCCACCGTGAAATAGCGGACGTTTTTGTTGTTGGGATTCGCAAGGCCGAGACGGGCAACGTTGGGATCGTCGCCGTTGAGGATAAGATTGCCCTCAAAGGTCTCGCAGAATTTGTTGACCTTGAGGATAAGTGTCTCGACTTCGCCGTTGCGGTCGAGCTGGTCGCGGAAGAAATTGAGCACAACAAGGGTCTCGAGCTTCAGCTTTGAATATACAACGGGGACGTGGCTCTCGTCGGTCTCGAGGATGAGGAGATCAGCCTTCACCTTGCCGCGGAGGGTGCAGTGGTTGAGGAGCAGCGAGGTTATGCCGGTGTCGAGGTTGTTGCCCTCGGGGTTGGTGATTATGTTTTTGCCTTCCTGTCGGAACATCTCGGCGATGAAGTTAGTGACCGAGGTCTTGCCGTTGGTGCCGGTGACGGCGATAATTGGGCAATCGACCTTGAAGGCTTTTAGGCAGTTTTTATTGATTGTCCAGAGGACAAGGCCGGGCATATTGCCTGCATTTTTGCCGAGCAGGTGAAGGATGCCGACCAGGATCTTGCCGAGGAGTATTGTAAAGAAGTTGATTATAAACATAAGACATCTCCGATGCTGTTTTTTACATACAAAAATATTATATCATATTTTTTTGCAAAGTTCAAGACCCCAAAAAGCCTATAATTCATCTGACGTTAACAATATGGCCAATATATATATTTATATATATTCTATAATTGTTATTAGTCAAATTAAATCTTGGAGGAATAGTTATGGATCCTGTAACGATAGTTATTATCTATTATGTTATTGTAATTCTGGTCTCTATCGGATACCGCATAGCGATGGGTTTTGTATGCCGAAAGATAGTTCAGAACAAGTGCTATCCCTATGATGTATATAAGAAATGGTTCTGGTGGGGACTTCTTTTCGGGATGTGGGCGATAATCGTTGCTCTGACAAAGCAGACCTATTATCCCTATCCTCCTCAGATGATGTATCCGCCTCAGCCTTATCAGCAGCCTATGCCCGGCCAGCCGCCGGTTCAGGGTCAGCAGCAGGTACAAGGCCAACAGCCTATACCCGCTCAGTCACCGGTTCAAGTGCAGCAATCGATGCAGGGTCAGCAGCCGATGCAGGGGCAGCAGCCCATGCAGAATCAACAGCCTATACAGGGGCAGCAGCCTATGACTTATCAGCAGCCCTATGCACAGCCGCCTTATCCGATGTATCAGCAATATTATCCTTATCCTCAGCCGCAGCCAAAACCGCCAAAGGAAAAGAACGGGAAAACTTCCTATGTCTTTCTGTGGATATTTGCGGTAATCGGGATACTCATAAACTCTTTTATACTGTTCGATGAACTACGTCGTGAATACTACAATACCAGAGAATTTATAATGCTCATCCCGGTAGCACTTTCTATTCCGACCTATGCACTTTCAGCATACTTTAGGAGCAAAAAGTTCTCGATGATCTATTTGATACTCGATGCGATAATCATTACAATATACATTACCAACAAGATACTCAATGATAGCGGAAATTATCTTATTTATTCAAATCAAGGCATCGTATCCTGTATTCTGTTATGGTTCATCTGTGTCCTTGAGGTCGGTTATGTTTTCAAAGACAAGAATTCGATCGGTATAACAGCACTCTTGCTTTCTGCTGTTTACGTTGTAACGTTTATGTTTTCATATCATATACTCAGCTATGGATTTGATTTCGCCTTTAAGCAAGGAAATGTTTTCGGATGTGCTCTGGTAATGCAGCTTGCCGCTGTCAGCCAAAGACGCAGGAAGGCTTACCTCGCTTCAAAGGAAGAAACACAGCCGGCAGAGGAAAGTCCTGCAAACTGAAAGAACGACTTGAAACAATCAACGACACAGCGACCCTCACAAAGCAAGTGAGGGTCGTTTTTGGTATTATTATACTTAATCCAAAATCAAAAATGGGGTCATAAAATAATATTGACAATAGAGCAATTACGTGATATACTAATAATACTATTATAGTGAGATAATATGCCTTATTTTGGCAAATGATAAGAAAGAAGCTAAAGACATGAAATTTGTTGTAATAGGAGCCGGAAAGGTCGGCGCTACGCTTGCAACTCAGCTCGTTATCGAGGGGCACGATGTTACCGTTATCGACAACAACCCTGCAAGGATCAAGAAGATGCTCAATTCGCAGGACCTTATGTGCATCGAGGGCAACGGTGCCACAGCTGAGATGCAGATAGAAGCCGGCATCAAAAAAGCTCATATGCTTATTGCCACAACGACAAACGACGAAGTCAATATGCTCTGCTGCATGATCGCAAGGAAGCTTGGGATCGAAAGAGCTGCCTGCCGTGTGCGCAATCCCGAATATTACAACCAGATAGACCTCATCAAGAAGGACCTGGGGCTGGAGCTTATAATCAACCCCGAGCGTACAACTGCTGAGGAGATCTCCCGTATCCTTATCTTCCCGACTGCCGCCAAGGTCGAAGTTTTCGGCAAGGGCAGGGTCGAGGTAGTTGAGAACAGGCTCAGGGAGGACTCCCCTCTCTGCGGGCTTTCACTTGCAGAGATATACAAGAGGCTGAAGCTGCAGTTCCTTATCTGTGCAGTGCAGAGAGATCAGGATATTTTCATACCCTCCGGTGATTTCATATTGCAGGCAGGCGACAGGATAAATATTGCCGCATCCCACAGCGACCTTGAACGCTTCTTCAAGCAGAACGGCTCGATCAAATCCAAGATAAAGAACGTGATGATCGTCGGCGGTGGAAAGATAGGCTTCTATCTTGCGCAGCAGCTTTGCTCGATAGGCATGAGGGTAAAGGTCATCGAAAAGGACTACGAACGCTGCACACAGCTTTGCGATATGCTGCCCAAGGCTTCTATCATCCACGGAGACGGAAGCGATCAGGAGCTTCTCACAGATGAAGGCATTGCAGATGTTGACGCTTTCGTTGCTCTCTCGGGCATCGACGAAGAGAATATAATAATGTCTCTGTTTGCAAAGACAAATTCGCAGGCAAAGATAATCACTAAGATAAACCGAAGCAATTTCTACGATATGGCTACAAAGCTCGGGCTTGAATCCATTGTCTCGCCCAAGAAGCTGATAAACGGACTGATGCTGAGCTATGTGCGTTCGCTGCAGAATGCTTCATCGGAGAGCAGGATAGCTTCTCTGACACACATCATCGACAACCGTGCCGAGGCGATAGAGTTCAACGTGACTGAACGTATCCCTCAGCTGACGGATGTTCCCCTCAAGGACGTTAGACTGAAAAAAGATCTGCTGATCTGCGCTATCATAAGAAAGCGGCAGGCCATCATACCCAACGGAGACAGCGTTATCCAGCTTGGAGATTCCGTGCTCGTTGTGACAAATAAGCACCGCTTTGCAGAGCTGAAAGATATTGTTGAATAAGGAGTCCTTGTTTTGAACAAACGTGTAGTCTGGAAAACGCTTTCCCAGATAATGCTTATAGAAGCAGCGCTGATGCTGCTTCCGGCACTGATATCTCTCTATTTCAGAGAATACCCGACGCTGAAAGTTTTTGTTTTCATGTCGATCATTATAACGATCTTGTCTCTGCCGGGTATCCTTTTCAAACAGCACGAAAAGACGAACATGACGCCGAGAGACGGCGTTGCCGTTGCGGCACTTTCCTGGATAGTTATTTCCGTGCTGGGAGGTATGCCCTTTTATATCAGCGGACAGATACCCCACTTTGTGGACGCTATGTTCGAGAGTATCTCGGGCTTCACCACAACGGGAGCTTCCATACTCACTGACGTTGAGAAGCTGTCCCAGGGAATGATGTTCTGGCGCTGCTTCACCCACTGGGTAGGAGGAATGGGTGTTCTTGTGCTGACAGTGGCGATACTCCCCTCGGACAAAAAATCCTCGGGACTCCAAATGATGAGAGCCGAGTGTCCGGGACCCACGGTAGAGAAGCTGGTCCCGAAGGGGAAATCCTCGGCGCTGATACTTTATGTTATCTACGGAGCTCTCACCTGTATCCTGATAATCCTGCTGGTGGCGGGAGGTATGCCGCTTTACGACAGCGTTTGTCACGCAATGGGTACAGCAGGAACCGGAGGCTTCAACGTCAAGAACATGGGCCTTGCACATTACGACTCGGCTTATCTTGAAGGTGTTGTAACGGTATTCATGATACTCTTCGGCATAAACTTCAACATCTACTATTTCCTGATAATGCGCAAGTTCATAGGCATCTGGAAGAACACGGAGCTCAAGGTCTACCTCTGCACGATATGCACAGCCATCGCGCTGGTAACGATAAACACTCTGAATTACAACATTTACCCCACTATATCTAAGGCATTCAGATATGCTTCCTTCCAGGTCGGGTCCATAATGACCTCCACGGGATATTCCACCGCGGATTTTGACAAATGGCCTGAATTCTCGAAGATGCTGCTTATAACGCTTATGTTCATCGGAGCCTGTGCAGGCTCAACAGGCGGCGGCTTCAAGGTCGCAAGAGTCGTTATCCTGTTCAAAACGGCAAAACGAAACCTGCGGAAGCTCCTGCATCCGAAATCCGTAAATGTAGTTAAATCCGACGATAAGGCGATTGATATCGAGACTGTACACAACGTCAGCTCCTATCTCATAATCTACATGATACTCTGTGTAGTTTCGATGCTTATCGTATCGCTGAACAACTTCGATTTCACGACCAGCTTTTCCTCGGTAATGGCCTGCATAAACAACATCGGCCCGGGACTCAGCCGTGTTGGACCTGCAATGAGCTATGTGGAGCTTTCCGATCTGTCTAAGATAGTGCTTGGAGCCGATATGCTTCTGGGAAGACTTGAATGTCTGCCGCTGATAATGCTTGCAAGCCCTGCGATGTGGTTCAAAAAGCTCTATTAAAAATATATCTCCCCTGCTTAAGAAAGATGCTCATATAGAAGTTTTAAGCCATAGTATTTCTGATTTACAGTCAGAAGTACTATGGCGTTTTTATTGACAATGCAGCAATGTTATGCTATAATTGTTACGAACATAAATCGGGATTTAGAGGTGAAAAGACATGAAAAACTGGAACGATCAAGCGGAACGTATCATGACTGAACGATTTGGAAAAGATACAGTTATTTCATTAGCAACTGTCGAAAATGGAATTCCTTATGTCAGATATGTGAATGCATATTATGAAAACCACTGCTTTTATACGATCACCTATGCTCTTTCCAATAAAATCAGGCAGATCGAAAAAAATCCCGTTATAGCTATTGCAGGTGAATGGTTTACTGCTCACGGACAGGGCACCGATCTTGGCTTTTTCGGAAAAGAAGAAAACATTGAAATTGCCGCAAAACTGAAAACAGCTTTTGCAGCGTGGATAGATAATGGGCACAATGATCTTAATGACCGAAACACAGTGATATTATGTGTAGAATTAACAGATGCTGTGTTATTGTCCCACGGAACAAGGTATGAGCTTAATTGACATATTCTGATCTGTCTTAGCAGCTATGAAATGTACGATGCCCCGAAGCACATTCAAATGCTTCGGGGCAAAACTTCTATATGGGTATCTGTCATAACGGCAAGGGAGATTTTTTTGATACAAAATGATCCGCCGCCCGGCAGGAGATTTCTTCTGCACGGACGGCGGTGTAGTTTTTCTATTAGTCTTCGGTGAACTCACTGACGAGTGCAGATACTGTCTGCTTGGCGTCGCCGTAGATCATTATTGTGTTGTCGTTTGTGAAGAGGGGGTTCTCGACACCCGAGAAGCCTGCACCCTTACCGCGCTTCAGCACGAATACCGTGCGAGCCTCAAAGGCATTGATGATCGGCATACCGTAGAGGGGCGAATTCTCGTCTGTGAGAGCAGAGGGATTTACAACGTCGTTTGCACCGATAACGATAGCAACGTCGGTGTTGGGCATCTGAGGATTCATCTCGTCGGCAGTCTTGCGCTGCTCGTATGGAACGTTAGCCTCGGCAAGAAGCACGTTCATATGTCCGGGCATACGTCCTGCAACGGGATGTATCGCGAAGCTTACCTCTGCGCCGTTTTCTTCCAGCTTGTCGCAGAGCTCCTTTACAGCGTGCTGTGCCTGAGCAACAGCCATGCCGTATCCGGGGATGAACACTACGGAGCTTGCAGCCTCGAGTATAAGATAAGCGTCCTCAACAGACATGGACTTGGGCTCCTTGTGCTCTCCGGCTGCGCCTTTCTTGGAAGAAGCTCCGAAGGAGCTGAACAGCAGAGCTGTGAGCTTTCTGTTCATAGCCTTGCACATGATGAGTGTGAGGATAAGTCCGCTGGTGCCTACCAGACAGCCGGAAACGACCAGCACGGAATTGCTCATTGCAAGACCTGCGAATGCAGCAGCAAGTCCCGAGAAGGCATTGAGCAGCGAGATGATGACCGGCATATCTCCGCCGCCGATAGCAACGACCATTGTGAAGCCGAGGATGAGATAAGCAGCGGATGTGATGATTATTCCTATATCTCCCACGTTCTTACCGACTACATCGGCGATGCTCAGCGCATACATTACAACTCCGCCGAGACCGGCAACAGCAAGAATAGCGTTTATAACATTCTTGCCGGGGATAGTGATATTCTTCTTGAAGAGCTTGCCCGAGAGCTTGCCCCAGGCAACTACCGAGCCTGTGAAGGCGATAGCACCGATGGCGATGGTAAGTCCGAGGGCAGATGCCGAGAAGACATTTATGCTGTCATCGGTCATATACTG
This sequence comes from uncultured Clostridia bacterium, assembly GCA_947169055.1. Lineage (GTDB taxonomy): Bacteria > Bacillota > Clostridia > Oscillospirales > Ruminococcaceae > FB2012. Next base: position 12,231 of record CAMVOF010000004.1, on the reverse strand, counting down.
GGTCAGAGCAACCAGCAGCGAAGAAAGACCTCCGAAGCCGTTGAACAGAGCAACCAGCTGAGGCATACCGGTCATCTCGACCTTTTTAGCCCAGACAGCGCCTATGATACCGCCGAGGAGCACAGCCGCCAGTGCCCAGAGATAGGCATTCTTGAGAGGCTCGTTGGTCAGGGTATCGGTAACTTTCTTTTCAAGCAGTACAGTCACGACCGCGATCAGCATACCGACCGAGGACATAAGGTTTCCGCGTCTTGCGGTATCGGCCTTTCCGAGCAGCTTGATGCCTCTGATGAAAAGCACAGCCGACACCATATAGAGCACGGTCGTGAGGACGACACTTATTTCAGACCAGTTCACTTCTTATCGTCCCCCTTTTTCTTGAACATTCCCAGCATCCTGTCTGTGACAAGATAGCCGCCCACAACGTTTATCGCTGCGAGGACGATAGCTGCGAAACCGCAGATAGCACTTACTGTTCCGTCTGTGTGCAGGGCAACAGCTGTTGCGCTGATAGCACCTACGATAGTTATACCGGAGATAGCGTTGGTTCCCGACATCAGCGGCGTGTGCAGCTGTGAGGGCACCTTAGAGATAAGCTCAACTCCGAGAAAGCCGGCTATTACAAAAACAAAAACAAGAAGAAGGATCTCTCCTATTGCCACTTTTATTCTCCCCTTACTTAAATTTTTCGTGAATGATCTTGCCGCCCTGCGTGAGCAGACAGCCGCGCATGATCTCGTCGTCCAGATTTACTTTGAGCTCCTTGGCTTCCTTGTCATAGAAATGAGTGAGGAAGGCTGTGAAGTTTCCGGAAAGCATCTTTGAAGCATCGAACGGGACCTGTCTCTCCAGCAGATCGCCGGACATAATGGTCACGCCGTTTTCGGTGACAACATCCTCGAAGGGCTTGGAGCCTTCAACGTTTCCGCCTGTGGAAACAGCCATATCGACTACGATAGAGCCGGGCTGCATACGGTCGAGAACGTCCTTCTTGATAAGCAGCGGAGCCTTTCTTCCGAAGACCTTAGCGGTGGTGATAACGATATTTGCACGCTCGCAGACCTTTGCCTGAGCTTCCTGCTGCTTGGCTATCTGCTCGGGAGTGAGCTCCTTTGCATAGCCCTGCTCGGTCTGTCCCATTTCGCCGAGGTCGATCTTTACAAAACTTGCGCCAAGGCTCTTAACCTGCTCTTCGACAACAGGTCTTGTATCGAAGGCATCAACTCGGGCACCGAGGCGCTTGGCCGTAGCTATAGCCTGGAGTCCTGCAACGCCTACACCGATAATAAACACTCTTGCGGGGTTGATAGTACCCGAAGGAGTTACCATCATCGGGAGTATCTTCGGGAGCTTTGCGGCTGCATTTACAACTGCCACATAGCCGGCAAGAGAGGTCTGCGAGGACTGGACGTCCATTTTCTGGGCAAGGGTGGTTCTCGGGATCATTTCAAGCGAAACAGCCTGTATCCCTGCCGATGCCATTTTGTCCAGCAGCGCCTTCTCTCCCCAGGGGTCGAGGTAACTGAGATGAAGCGTACCGCTTTCTATGCCGTCGATGCTCTCGGGCTTCATTATACGCAGTACGATCTCACTGCACTTGTATCCCTCTTCGTTAGAGGAAACCAGTGCAGCTCCTGCTTTCTCATAGGCGTCGTCGGCAAAGCCGCTCTTCTCTCCTGTGCCGCGGACAACAGTGATCTCAAAGCCCATTGCCGTCAGTCTCTTGACGTCATCGGGGATCAATGAAGTACGGGTCTCTCGGGGGTCTGTTTCCTTGCAGACTAAGATCTTTTTCATACTTTTTCTGCTCCTTATAAAAATATATCTCCAAGATAATATTATACCATAAAACGACAGAATAAACAAGTATTAATATCGCCAATTTATTATACGCAAAACAAGATTTTTTGCTCACAAAGGCAAAAAGCAGCACCGCAGTTTAGATTCAGTGCTGCCTCTGTTTTTATGATAGCCTTAGTCGTAGGTCTCGGTGTTTTCGGTATAGTCGCAGCCCGTCTGAACATCGAGCCTTTTATCGCGTTCGGGGATATTGAGAAGCATCTCGGGATGCTCACCCTCGAAGGGACATACCGGCAAAACTCCGGTGAGCGGTCTCTTGTTTTCCATAAATCTCACGCTCTTTTCTGCTTGTTTATCAGACAATGCCCTGAGCGTTCATAGCGTCGAGGACTTTCTCGAAACCTGCAAGGTTAGCACCTGCAACGTAGTTGCCCTCAAAGCCGTATCTCTTAGCTGCATCGTCGATATTATGATACAGGTTTTCCATTATCTTCTTGAGCTTGGCATCTACTTCCTCGAAGGTCCAGCTCATACGCTCGCTGTTCTGCGACATCTCAAGTGCGGATGTAGCAACACCGCCTGCGTTTGCAGCCTTTCCGGGAACGAAGAATACGCCGTTCTTCTGGAAGTATGCTGTTGCCTCTTCGGTTGTAGGCATATTTGCGCCTTCGCAAACTGCGATGACGCCGTTCTCAACGAGGGTGATAGCATCCTCGATATCGAGCTCGTTCTGTGTTGCGCAAGGAAGAGCGATGTCGCACTTAACGCGCCATACGCCTCTGCCCTCGTGATACTCGGAATCGGGGCGGTAGGATTTATACTCGGTAAGTCTTGCACGCTTAACTTCCTTGATCTCCTTGAGAGCCTTGACGTCGATGCCGTCGGGGTCATATACCCAGCCTGTGGAATCGGAGCAGGTAACAACCTTAGCACCCAACTGCTGAGCCTTCTCGATAGCGTAGATAGCAACGTTTCCTGCGCCGGAAACAACTATCGTCTTGCCTTCCATGGAATATGTATGGGAACGGAGAAGCTCGTCCGTCAGATAAAGCAGACCGTAGCCTGTAGCCTCAGTTCTTGCGAGAGAACCGCCGAAGGAAAGTCCTTTGCCGGTGAGTGTGCCCTCGAAGAGTCCGCGGATACGCTTGTACTGGCCGAACATATAGCCGATCTCTCTTCCGCCTGTGCCGATGTCGCCTGCAGGAACGTCGGTGTCTGCGCCGATATACTTGCAGAGCTCAGTCATGAAGCTCTGGCAGAAGCGCATGATCTCGCGGTCGCTCTTGCCCTTGGGGTCGAAGTCGGAACCGCCCTTACCGCCGCCGATGGGCAGTCCGGTGAGGCTGTTCTTAAAGATCTGCTCGAAGCCCAGGAACTTGATGATGCCTATATTTACAGAGGGATGCAGTCTGAGACCGCCCTTGTAGGGGCCGATAGCCGAGTTGAACTGCACTCTGTAGCCGGTGTTTACATGGGCATCGCCGTTGTCGTCGAGCCACGGAACACGGAATTTGATCTGTCTTTCGGGGTTTACGAGACGCTCAAGAACTGCGTCACGTCTGAATTGTGCTTCATTCGCATCAACAATGGGGCGAATGGAATCGAGCACTTCTCTCACCGCCTGGTGGAATTCCGGCTCGTCGGGATTTTTAACAGTCACCTGTTCGATTATTTCATCAACATAAGACATGAGATATTCCTCCTTGATCTGCATACGCGCTCACATAACAATCATACCTCTCAACGGGCGGAAAAGTCAATGTAAAAGCAACGCTATATTTCCTACATATACCGGTAAAAATCAGACATTCATACTTTATGCTCCGGCAGGACTGCGAGCGCTTTATTATTTATCCGGCCGGGGAAGATGAGATGTCTGATCTGTACTCTGATATGCTAATTTTTATATTCCGAAGGCAGCTCGCCGGTAACTTTTCTGAACACGCGGGTAAAGTAGTCGGGTGAAGAAAAACCCAGTATATCGCTGACTTCTTTAACTTTGTAATGCCAGGAACCAAGCAGCAGCTTTGCATACTCCATGGTCATTTTCTTGTAGAAATCGCTGAAGGAGATGCCTGCCCTCTGCTTGAAATACCGTCCGAAATAGTCGGGGTTGAAGCCGAAGTGGTCGGCTGCTTCTTCAACGGTAACGGCTGTGCCCTGAGTCTTGAGCAGGAGCTCACGCAGCTTCTCGATGAACATCTCGTTCTTTTCGCAGAGAGGGATAGTCGAGAGAGCGTCCTTCATGGCTTTTATGTATTCGGCATTGGTGATGTTGCGGTTAACGACCTTTGTCGCACGCATAAGAGCCGATCTTATATCGTCTTCAAGCGCAGGCTCGGTAAGGTAATCCACTGCCCCGAGGAGGAAGCATTCGCGCATATCGTTTGAAGCGTCCACCTTGCTGATGACGATGACAGGGATATTTAGCCTTGCCTTTGCCGCACGTTTCAGCAGCCCTGTAGCGATCACGGCGCTGGGTCGGTTTATGCAGAGGAGAAGGTCGTATTCCTGCATGGAAGCCGCAAAGACAGCCTTGTTGGGATCGGAGGTGTGTCCGGTGATCTCAAAACCGCACTCTGAAAATACCGGCATGGAGCTGTAATGACGCAGATCGAAATTAGAGTTGTCCACTACAAGAACTCTGTACAGCATTTTCATCGCCTCCGCTCGTAAAAATTTGCCGTTCCGGCATAAAGAAAGGGGCTGTCTGCCGCCTAATTGCGGTCAAACAGCCCCATTGCTTAATTTGAATGTAACACAACCGTGGAACAAAGTCAATGAATAAATTATGAACAAAACGGATTTAAACGGTATTTTATCGGCGAATGTCGGAAATTTAGCGTAAAAAAAGAAACACAGGGCATAAAAATGCGACCTGCGGGGGTTTTGTCATATTATGCAAAAGATGATTATAACAAAATCGTTAACACCGCACAACCATTGTGCGTCAGACGCGCAGTCAGATTTTTCGTCAGATTACCTAAATTCGACGCTACCTTGCTGGCGCAAGGCAAGGAGAATTTGGGTAATATGACGGAAAATATGCAAGCGGATGATGTACAAAGGCGTTAGCCGCGGGTTGTGCGGTGTTGCCTTAAATAATTCAGCGGCTAAGATCATAGCTTTGGCTGCTTGCTAAGTATTCATCAAAGAACAGATTTAGTGAATAATGAAAAATGAAAAGTGAATTGAACGCCCGGGGGACATTCTTCATTGTTCATTATTCGCTATTCATTCTTCACTGAGCCCTCGGCGCATATACGATCGAAATAATATCGATAAAATAGCAACGTCTAAATCAAGGCTGCGACCCCGAGCCCAACAAAATTAAATGCCCTCACCATCTTTCGGGCGAGGGCATTGCACAGTGCGTGCACGCACTTGGTGCCGGTGGCGGGGGTCGAACCCGCACGGTATTGCTACCAACGGATTTTGAGTCCGTCACGTCTGCCAATTCCATCACACCGGCTTATATACGGCCAAAATTGATTATAACATACTTGAAGAAAAAAGTCAAGCGCTGCCCTTTTGAAGCAGCGCTTTTTATTCGCTAATGCGCGTGTTTACTTAACCGATACAACGAAGTCGATCTCGCCGAAGGGATATACAACGGGCAGGCAGAAAGCTGTGCCGTTGAAGTTGATGTTCTGACCGTGGTAGTAATCCTGGGGCTCGAGGGAAAGCTCGTTTCCGAGCTCGTTGGACTCGTTTACAACGAAGAGGCCGTTGTTTACGTTCAGGAACTCGCCTACGATCTCGTTCACATACTCATCGACTGAGCCCAGATCTTCCTTGGCGAAGCGCTTTGCAAACTCAACGTACTCCACGTCTCCGCAGCCGATGCAGACATCAGCCGAATACTGGCCTCTGATGGACTGGCGGACGATATACTGGGACTCAAAGCTGTTGACGATGGAAGCCTCAAGAGGTGTAAAGTCGTCGCCGATGAAACGGATAAGGCTCTTGAACAGCAGCGTAACGTAATCGGTATAGATACGGGCGTTCTCGGCGGTGTTGAAGTGGAAGAACTCCTTTACCAGGGAGTTGAGCTTATCGCCCTGGTTGTCCGAGATGTCGCTGTCGGAGAGGCTGTAGTGCTTCTTGTAGCCCGAGATAGCGGCTTCAAAGTCGGAATTGGAGAGAGTGCCGTTATTAACGAGGGTCTGTCCCAGCAGGAGATAATCTGTGGGCTGCTGAGAAAGCAGGTCGTCAACGTCCTTGGAAGTCAGATATCCCAGCTCAACACAGAGGTCGCCGAAACGCTTGTCCACAGTCTGCTGGGTAACATTTACGTGCTCTACCTGGTCGGCGGTCATAAGACCTGCATGGATAGCAAGAACACCGAGACGCATACGGGTGTTTTTCTTGTCATCTATCGCAGCTGCAAGAGCCTCGGGGGTAACAAGATTATTATTGAGAAGATATGCTCCGAAAAATTGTGCAAACATTAGTCGGTCCTCCCCTTTCAGTTATTTGATAACGTTCTTAACGATCTTTTCGATCTGCGAGTCCTCTATGGGCTTCTGGACAAAGTCGTAAGCACCGAGGACGATAGCCTGCTTGAGGTGGCTCTGTGTGCCGACGCTCGAAGCCATAACTACCTTAGCGGCAGGATCGAACTCTTTGATCGCTTTGAGAGCGTCGATACCTGTGAGCTTAGGCATAACTATGTCCATAAAAACAAGGTCGGGCTGGTTTTCCTTATACTTTGAAACAGCCTCTTCGCCGTCGGCAGCTTCGGAGATATTTACAACTCCGATAGAGGTAAGGAACATTCCGAGCTTTTTGCGAGCAAACATAGAATCATCGCAAAGCAATATTTTAATGTCCTTGATTTCCATATATATTCCTCCCATTGTTAAGAAATACGGCAAAAAAGCCGCTTGAGCATTATTTCACTATTATACAAAATAATTTTACCACAATTCTGACTAAAAATCAAGGGGTTAAGGCAAAATTATTTGTAGTAATTGTGTATAAAATTAAAGGTGCATTTTCAGCAGATTGACATTGACTTCCAACAGTGTTATGATTTTAATAAGGTAATAAGCGAAAATGGTTATTGGATATTGCTTTAGAAATTTAAAAAAATTTTTGAAAAACCTGCAAGGTTTTCATGCTCCGGGGCGTATTATTAGTGAAACCGGTTAGAAGCTGCACGCAGCCACCCTCTGTGTGCAGACGAAAGGGGTGCGGTTTTTATGATGTCTGAAAGCGCAGAAGCTGCCTACAGAAAATATTTTGATATGGTGTGGCGGGTATGCTTTGTGATGCTCGGCGGAAACAACGCCGACTGCGAAGACGCCTGCTCGGACACATTCATCAAATATATGCAGCAGCAGAGCTTTGACAGCCCGGAGCACGAAAAGGCGTGGCTGATAGTTACGGCACAGAACGTTTGCAGAAGCCTGCACAGGCGGATGTTCCGCAGGGACCTGCCGCTGGACGAAGCGAACGGACTTACATACAGCGAAAAGGCTTACGAACCCAGCGGCATAATGGACGAGATCCTGAAGCTGCCGGAGAATGAAAAAATGGCGATACTCCTGCACTACTACGAAGATCTTCCGGCGCAGGATATCGCACGGATATACGAAGTAAGCGAAAACACGGTATTTTCGTGGCTCCACAGAGGAAGAAAAAAACTTGAAAAGAGACTGGAGGGTCAGCTATGAACGACAACGAATTCAAAAAAATGATAAATAAAGAGTTTGACAAGATCAAGGCTGCCCCTGCCGCAGAAGAACGTATCCTGCGGAAGCTGAAAGGAGCAGACGAAATGAAAACAGAGATCAACGAGAACGAAAGAAATAACAATATCACATCCCAGCCCGGCGGAGCTGTAGTTAAAAGGCGCTGGGGCACAGCGGTGATCGCAGCGGCAGCGGCTGTTGCCATGGGCATCGGCGGTTTTGCGCTGATGAATTCAAAGAAGTCCGGCAAGGTATCCACAGATACCTCCGAAGCAACTACCACCGTGACCAAAGTTTCTCCCGGAGCTGCCGGAGCAGATAGCATTGACCAGTCGGAAGATCTTGGCGGAAACACAACACCTCTGGGACTGAAGCCTGCCGCCGACAAAGCAGGTTACTGGGAGCTTGGCGAGAACAACTATTTCTGCACATTGTTCTATGATGAGGCGAGCGAGACCTTCAAGACCTCTGACGGCAAGCTCACATTCAGAGCAGAACCCATCGAAGAAGAAAGCGACGAGCTTCTGGTCGGTGCTCCGGCTAAGATCAGGTTCATCGTTGAAAACAATTCAGACAGCACTATCAACGGCTCATATTTCATAGGCTCCAGCGTTTATGCAACAGATGTTCTGGAGACCTATCCTCTCCAGATCGGCTACAGCATGAATTCTGACGAGGTCGAGCAGGGTTATGAATCGGCTGTCGAGCCTCACGGTACGGTATCCTTCGATACAGAGATGAGCAATTTCTTTAACTGGTCAACTATGACTGTAAGAGCTGATATCACCGAGGATGACGGCACCCGCATCGTTTATGCGATGTGCAAGGACGACAACGGCTCAGCCGGAAATGATGAGGCAGATCAGGTCACATCTACGGCAGATGACGATGAAGGATTTGCGACATCTGTTGCAGAGGACGACACCAGCGAAGTTGCTGAAACAACAATTATAGGCGACGAGAGCATCGCAGAAGAAGACAGCACAGCAAGCGATAACGCTCCCATAGCTGCCGACCCCAAGGGCATCACACGGGTCAGCGACAGACAGGTGCTCATCGCTCTTAACAGAGAGGGCAACACCTTCACAACTGCTGACGGAAAGCTTAAAGCCGAGGTCATCGACACCAAGAGCGGCGTTGACATCACCTGGACTAATCTTACCAGCGAGCCTCTCTTCGGCGACTACTGCGCAGGCCTGGGCGTTACGGCACACATCGTTGATAACGGAAAGGGTCCCGAGATAGAATACTATTTTATGGGAACCGAGCAGGGCTACGAAAAGACTCTTGCTGCCGGAGAGAGCATAACGATCACCATTCCCGACAGCGAGAACAATGACCATGATGCAGTCATAGAAGGCGCATCTCCGAGGATGTTCTATGAGAAGGACGGCGTGGAATATGTTTACGCCATAGTTGATGCAAACATCAACGCATGATAAATACAGATAAATAAGAAACGAGACAACAAAAAACGGCACGCTCCCTAAAGCAGGGGGTGTGCCGTTTCGGTTTTGTATCAATATACGTCGGCGTTGTTTTTGATGCAGCGGGATACAAAGGCAAACCCGGCGACTATCACCGCAAGCCTGTAGCCTATCATTACATAGGTGTAGGCATTGGAGTTTGACCAGTTATCTCCGTAAAGGTGTTCGCCTGTTATGGGGATGATGGCCGAGATCGTGCCGAAGACCTGAAAGCTCAGATAGATAAACAAAGCGTTTATGAGCTTCTTGCCCTTGCCGATATTAGAGCCGAAGGTGAGACCAAGTATCACCAGCATCTGGCCGTAGATGAAAGCTATCATTGCCGAGAGGATATCGAGGAAGTTTATTTCCTCGATCAGCTCGCTGAGGCTTCTCATGGTGAAGGGTATCCCCAGGACGGCAGCTATCGATATCGCAGCGGTAAGGATGAACCACAGCGCAGCGTTCAGCATAATCCCGAGGAAATAGGTGTAGGGCTGGACAGGCAGAGTTCTCACAAGATAGGCTTCCTTTGAAAGCATGGTGGAATAGTACCTGGCAGGAGCCTGCACAAAGCAGATGATAAAGCCGCAGACGCAGGCTATGACAAGCATCGGTATGAAAACCATGGTCGACATGACCTCCAGCCCGAGGTCAACGAAAAACGCGGACTCCTTGAAGATGATTATACCTATGCCTGAGATAACTATGACCGCGAAGACAGGCAGAAGCAGCCTTGCGTAGCTTTTAAGTTCGTATTTGAAGCACTTCCCTAACATCTGTACACCTCCCTGAAAAAGCGGTCAACAGACATTCCGGTGCGTGCTCTTATGTTCTGCACCGAATCGGCGATGCGGACTATGCCGTTTTGCAGCATTATCACGTCGTCGAGGACAGGCTCTACGTCGTAGATCAGGTGGGTGGAGATAAGCACCGTGGAGCCTTCCTTGTAGTTGGAGATTATGGTATTGAGGATATAGTCCCTTGCCGCAGGGTCAACAGCCGCGATTGGCTCGTCAAGGAGATAGAGGTCAGCTCCCCTGCTCATAACAAGTGCGAGCTGGACCTTTTCTCTTGTACCCTTGGACATCGCCCCGAAGCGCTGGGAAAGGTCGATGCCGAGCCTTGAGAGCATATCAACGCAGCGGCTGATATCGAAGTCGGGGTAAAAATCCGAGAACAGGTCGAGAAGCTCCTTTGCCTTCATCCTGTCCGGCAGGAAGTCTCTGTCCGGAAGGTAGGAGACTATCTTCTTTGTCTCCACCCCTATGGGATAACCGCCTATGGTCAGCTCGCCCATTGAGGGTCTGATCAGCCCTGCCGCAAGCTTTATAAGTGTTGTTTTTCCGCTGCCGTTGGGACCCAAGAGCCCGATTATCCTGCCCCTTGGGACATCGATAGTCAACCCGGCAAGAGCAGGATGTGCACCATAGCTCTTTGTGAGTCCCCGGCATGACATTATTGGTCCGTCCATTATCTTTCCTCGCAGATAAGTCTTACGCCTGTCCTGTCCTCGCCGTCGATAACGACGCTTGCAAAGGCAGGGATGGCTATCATATCTATGCCGGCTGTTGCAAGATAGCCTCTTGCGATGGCCGCAGCTTTTACCGCCTGATTCACTGCACCGGCGCCGACGGCCTGGACTTCCACCGAGCCCTGCTGGCGGATGACTCCGGCTATTGCCCCTGCAACGGAATTCGGGGCTGAACGTGCTGAAACTTTAAGAATTTCCATAATTACCTCCGTGTCAAAACGTATTTAAGATTCTTGGTGAAATGAAAAGTTATCTGATGATTATTCTCTCTATGCTGTTTGCGCGTCCTGTGCTCTCGTTGAAATCCACGCAGACGGCATTCAGGAAGCAGGGGTTCTTGCTCTCGCGGAAGGTCACGGGCGTGTGCATACGGAGCTTTTCTATCGCTATGGAGGACTCGACACCCAGCACCGAAAGCTCAGGGCCTGTCATGCCGACATCGGTGATATATGCCGTGCCGCCGGGAAGGACGATCTCGTCTGCGGTCTGGACATGGGTATGGGTACCGAGGACAGCTGTCACCCTGCCGTCGAGGTACTGGCCGAGGGCTTTTTTCTCGGAGGTGGCTTCGGCGTGGAGGTCAACGATTATGTTCTTTGTGTCGATCTCCCCAAGGAGCCTGTCGATGACCGAGAAGGGATTGTCCAGGGCTTCGAGATAGACAATGCCCATCAGATTCACCACAGCCACTCTTGCCCTGCCGAGGTCGAGGACGGTATAGCCTCTGCCGACAACACCGTCCGGGTAGTTTGCCGGGCGGAGAAGTATCTCGTTTTCGGCATAGAGCTCTTCCACGTCACGCCTGCGGAAGCAATGGTTGCCGGTAGTCACCACATCTGCGCCGAGGCGCACAAGCTCGCCGAAGGAAGCCGGAGAGATGCCGTTTCCCTTTGCGGAGTTCTCGCCGTTAACTATCGTAATGTCGGCGGAGTATTCTTTTTTCAGTTTGAAGATATTCTTTTTCAAAAACTCAACGCCGGATTCGCCGACAACATCCCCGAAAAACAGCAGCCTCATCTAAATTCCCCCCTGAAAGCTATTGATATAATTATACCTCAATTATCAAGCTTTGTCAATGCAAAAACCCCGGCACAGAGCCGGGGTCAGATCGCGATTTTAGAATGCGGGGTCGGGAGTCGGATCGCTCATAGTATCCGAACCGATGTCTATCGGGTCGTTGAAGAGGGTGAACTCGTCGAGCTCGCCTTTCATAAGAGCTTCGAACTTCTTGCCGTCGATCTTCTCGTATTTGAGCAGATACTTGGCGATGAGATGCAGCTTGTCGATGTGCTGTTTCAGCAGACCCTCTGCCTTCTCGAAAGCGTCCTCAACTATGGAGCGGATCTCGTTGTCGATCTCTGCGGCAACGTTCTCGGAATAGCTGGGAGCACTGCTGTAATCTCTGCCGAGGAAGACCTCATGCTCACCTCTGCCGTAAACAACAGGGCCGAGATTATCGGAGAAGCCGTATCTTGTGACCATGTTCCTTGCGGTGGCGGTGGCTCTTTCAAGGTCGTTGGAAGCACCTGTGGAGATGTCGTCGAGGATGAGCTTTTCTGCAACACGGCCGCCAAGGAGAACGATGATCTCCTCGAACATCTCGCTCTTGCTGACAAAGGCTTTATCCTTCTCGGGCAAGCTCATTGTGAAGCCGCCTGCCTGACCTCTCGGGATAATGGTGACCATATGCACCTTTTCCTTGGACTGGCAGAAATAAGTGCAGACTGCGTGTCCG
>CAMVOF010000003.1:0-35106 GCA_947169055.1 uncultured Clostridia bacterium | reverse complement strand
GCGAAGACAGCATCTCATTTGGCTGTGGCTTTTTTGGCTTATCTCAGAAGGAAAAACTTGTATCCGAAGGGGTTTGGGGGCGATCGGAAAGCCCCCAACAAAGCGTGCTGCAATGTATTGTCCTATGAAATAATTTGTGCGTGGCAAAAGAACAGATCAATGTAAACACAGAAGAATCGGCTACAAAATCTGAACGACGCCGTAAAAGAGGTCAAACCGGAATGAGATAAGGAGAGAGGGAGCTCGAGGGGGAGAACCTAAAGGGAGAACACGGTTTGACCTCTTTTCGCCGTGTTTCGGGGCTCTTGGTCTTCCTTTTGGTTCTCCCCCTCGAAAGCAAGCCCGGGAAATGCCTCAAATGAAAAACAGGAGGATAACCATTTATCTGAAGAAATATGACCCAGCCAAGGGCTATCGCCGAGCCACCTCCCGAAGAACCATAAAATGTTCAAAGAACCACGCAGTGTTCAAAGAACCACGAAGTGTTCTTGTTCAGGGGAGGCATTTTTCGTTAAGAACAAGTCGCGCTAAAGCATCAAAAGCCTCCCCTGAAAGGGGAGGTGTCACGACTTTGTCGTGACGGAGGGGTCCCTCGGTGGGGGCAAGCCCCCACCCTACAGTTTCACGGCAGACAAGCGCTGTCGCCGCTGCGACTTATTTTTTCGGCAGCTTCGCCTCTATCGCTTTCTTTACTTCTTCCGCTATCTCTTCCAGCGGACTCTGCTTCATGATGGCTCCAAGCTCATACGCCGCTTTCGGCATTCCGTAAACCGCCGAGCTCTTTTCATCCTGCCCTATCGTAAATGCCCCTGCGTGCCTCAGCTTCGACATACCTATCGCTCCGTCCTTGCCCATTCCCGTGAGAATGACCGCAACAGCGTCCTTTCCTGCCGAAAAGGCTGCGCTCTCGAAAAATACGTCAACGCTGGGGCAATGTCCCGAGACCTTCGGCCCTTCTTCGCAGGTGACAAAATATCCCGCAGAATCCTTGACGAGCCTCATGTGCTTATCACCCTGGGCGATAACGCACATCCCCTTTTTGAGGTAAAGCCCATGCGTTGCCTCGCAGACGTTTATTTTCAGATCGTTGTTTATCCTCTTTGCATAAAGCGAGGTATAGCCCTCGGGCATATGGAGCACTACGGCTATGGGCGGTGTTTTCTCGTCGAAGTTTTTGAGTATCGAAGGCAGGGCTTCGGTGCTTCCCGCCGAACCGCCGATGACGATTATCCTGTCGTCCCGGACAACAGGCTCTCTCACGGTGCGGACGTTATAGAATTTGCATCCGCTCTTTACTCTCTTGATATTTGCGGCAGCTCTCAGGGCTGCGATGAGCTTCTGCTTGAAGTCGTCGTAGCCGCTTTCGTCTGGCTTGGGGACGAAGTCTGCTGCTCCTGCTGTCATGGCCTGCATAACCAGGTCTCTTCTTGAGGAGCAGATAATTACCGGGACTGTATATTGGGGTATGAGCTGCCTTAAGAAAGCTATGCCGTTCAGCTTCGGCATCTCGATATCGAGGATGAGCATATCGGGCTTTATCTGCTCGATAAGGTCTCTTGCTTCAAAGGCATTTGCTGCACAGCCTGCACAGGTATAACCCTTCATGCTGTCAACTATCCCTTTGACAAACTGCGAAAACAGCACCGAGTCGTCGGCTATAAGCACTTTTATATCACTCATTTTCTGTTTCCTCCTCTAACGGCTTTTTATAGACCGCAGGTGCGACCTGTATATAGCGGGTATTCTTCGGGAAGCACTCTGCGTGTCCGATATAGAGATATCCGCCGGGCTCTGTTGCGTCGTAGAAGCGTTCCACCAACTCAGCCCTTGTTTTATCGTCGAAATATATCATAACATTTCTGCATACGATAAGGTCGAAGCGCTTCTTGAAGGTTATGGGGTCCATAAGGTTATGGTATTTGAACACCACGCTTGATCTTATCTCGTCGGTCACCTGATATGTACCGTTGACCTGCCGGTTGAAGTATTTGTTTCTCCACTCGGTGGGCAGCTTATCCACTGCCTGCTCGGCGAAGACACCTCGTTTCGCCATTCTCAGGGCGTTGAAAGAGATGTCTGTTGCAAGTATGCGGAAATCCCAGCCCAGCTCGTTGCGGCCGAAGTGGTTATGCAGCAGCATCGCCAGCTCGTAGGGTTCGTTTCCGTAGGAGCAGCCTGCGCTCCATATTCTCAGGTCTTTATCAAAGACGGTCTTTTCCGCTTCCTTCAGGAAGACCTCCGAGAAATGCTTGAAATGTCCGTCCTCTCTTCTGAAGTAGGTATAGTTTGTCGTCAGACGGCTGATGATATTCGTCATCTCTATGCCGCTGCGGTCGGCGTAAACGGATTGAAGATACTCCGAGAAGTCGTTATAGCCGCAGTCGAGGACGTAGTTGGTCAGCCTTGTCTCGATGACATATTTTTTGCCGGTAAGGTCGATGCCGTACTGTGTCTTTACAAGCTCGGCAAGGACATTAAAATCCTCATCCCGTATCTTCACCCATTTTCACCTCTTTTTTTATTTTTAATACACCCACCAATGTTTCTTTTTTAATACACCCACCAATGTTTCTTTTTTAATACACCCACCAATGTTTCAGTCGTGCGTTTGGCAAGGCTTTTTTCGGCCTCCCTCTAAGGGAGGTGGGTTCTCTTGTGAATGAGTTCGCGTTGACACCGTTGGGAGGAGCTTGTTGTTTGCCCTCTATCAAAGCTTTGCTCGCGTGGGATATGTTTTCTTCCACTCGATGTAAGCAAGCTCTGCTTGCGTCACGTGTCAAGCGCCGTCGCCGCTGCGACCCGTTGGGAGGGGCTTGGTGCGGAGTGTTCTATCAGGGCTTTGCTCGCGTGGGATATGTTCTCTTTCACTCGATGTTAGCAAGCTCTGCTTGCGTCACGTGTCAAGACCCGTCGGGGCACCGACCGTGTCAAGCGCTGTCGCCGCTGCGACCGATCGGAAAGTCCCCAAGAAGAGCGTATTGCTATGTATTGTTCATAGAACCGTTTTGTGCGTGGAATGACCGTAGGGGCGAACCTATGTGTTCGCCCATTTTGCGGCTTGTGCTATGCTTGTGGGCGCACACGCAGGTACGCCCCTACATATCCAAAGCGAATTATTCACTCTGAAAGTCTTATACAGTCGAGCACCGTCACTCTTCTGTCGTTGAGGTAGGCGTAGCCGACCACTAAGGAATTCTCCACGGGAGAAAGGCTCATTCCTATCTTGCTGTAGCTTTCGGCGTCGATGACCCTCTCCACCTTTATCGCAAGAGGCGAGCCCTCGCAATCCACCACTATCATGCAGCTCTGTTCGGTGTAGTCGGGGTCTCCCAGCTTCATCCTCTTTGCAAGATCCATAACAGGCACAGCCTTGCCTCGCAGGTTTATCATCCCGAGGATGTGATCCGCCACCAGCGGTATGGGGGTGATGTCGTATATCTCGATTATATCCAGCACAGAGAGGATGTCGAAGGCATAGATATTTCCGCAGCATTCAAATGTAAGAAGCTGTCCCGAGCTGTCGTTTGTCCTGTCAGCAGCCATTTGTGCCACCTCCCCTTACTTTTCCGCATTCCGGCGGACGCCGTTTGCGTTGAATATCTCTCCCACATCGACTATAAGCGTTATGCTTCCGTCGGCGAGTATGGAGCAGCCGGAAAGTCCGCGGCGTTTAAGGTCGAACTTCGAGAGCAGAGGCGACAGCGGCTTAACTACCACCTGCTGGTCGGCGTTGAGCTCGTCTGCGAAAAGCACCGCATCGAAGCCTGCTTCCTTGCACCGCAGCATTATGCCGTCGGTGAGAGCCCTTTTCTCGTTCCCCAGCTTGAAAGCGTCAGACAGCCTGATAACTCTCAGGCAGTCGTTCCTAAGCATGACCAGCTCCGTGCCGTCGGGGTCTTTTATAAGCTGATCCTGCTCTGCCCGGAATATCTCGCTTACCGATGTTATGGGTACGGAGAATTCCGCACCGTTCGCCGCAACGTCGAGGACGTCGATGATGGACAGGGAAAGAGGTATCCTTATGGTGAACTTCGAGCCTTTTCCCAGCACGGAGTCTATGAGCATCTTTCCGCCGACCTTTTCGATGTTCTTGCGAACAACGTCCATTCCCACGCCTCTGCCGGAATACTCGGTGACGGTCTCGTTGGTCGAGAAGCCAGCCGCCATTATCAGCTGGAAGCAGTCGCTCTCGGAATATTCGCTTTCGGGTTTTGTGAGTATGCCCTTTTTCTTTGCCTTTGCAAGGAGTGCCGAAGCATCCATTCCTGCTCCGTTGTCTTCGCAGGAGATAACTACTTCTCCGTTGTCGTAGCCTGCCGAAAGCACCACCTTTGCAGGCTCTGTCTTGCCTGCGGCTTCTCTGTCGGCAGGGAGCTCTATGCCGTGATCGACTGCGTTTCTTACGATATGCATCAGGGGATCGCCCAGGATATCGACTACCGTCTTGTCGGCTTCCGTGTCCTCTCCCACGAACACCAGCTCCACCTTCTTGCCGAGGGTCTTGTTCATGTCGCGGACGACACGGTTCATCTTGGTGAACACGGTCTTTATCGGCACCATTCGTATGGACATAACAACGTCCTGGAGCTCGTCCGTCAGCTTCTTGAGCTCGCGGGCAGACTTCGAGAAACGGTCGAGGGTGCTTTCGAGGCCCTTGAGATCCGGGCTTGATATAACGCCGGATTCGGTTATAACTATCTCTGCAACGAGATCCAGCAGGTGGTCAAGCTTTTCCAGTTTTACCGAGATTATGCTGCTCTGCCCCTGATCCTTGTGCTGTGCCGGTGCTGCGGCAGGCTCCTGCTTTTTCTCAGGCTCCGGTGCCGGAGCAGCAGGCTTTGCAGGCTCTGCTTTTTTTACCGGCATAACCGGCTTCACGGGCTTCTGCGCCTTTGCAGGAGCAGCCTTTGCATCTCTGCGCTCAACGCTTTCAACGTTCAGTCCCTCGCGGAGAAGATCGGCGGCCTTTGCCGGCTGGTCGGTCTTCATCTTTATGCGGAAGCCGTTCTTCTTTATAACTTCCTCGCTCTCGTCGCTTTCAAGGTCGGAGGGCTCGGTGGAGATGATCTGTCCCATGGAGGCAACGGCGTTTATCAGCACCATCGCTCTAATAGAAGGCATCATGCAGTTCTCGTCGAACTTTATGATGAACTCCGTCTCTCCTGCCGCAAGGTCGTTTTCTTCTTCCGAAGCTTCCTCCTGCGCAGCCGGAGCCTGCTTCTCGACGAGCTTTGCCTCCTCGACGTTCAGCGACTGGCTGATTATCTCCAGCGCTGCCGAGGTGTCGCCTTTTATCTTTATGAAAAAGCCGTTGGCGTGGATGTCGTCGTCGGCGTTGTCCGCTTCAAGGTCGGGAGGGATAGTCCCGTAAACATTCGCTTCGCCGTCAAGGGAATTGAGGATGACCATAGCTCTCAGAGACGGCATCATGCAGTTTTCCTCGAACTTGACAGCTATGGTGCTGACGTCATCGGGCTCGTCGGCTGCAAATATCTCGTGGGCTTCTGTCTTTGCGGCAGCGGCTTCTCCGCCGCCTTCCGCAATGCCTTTGAGGTATGCCGTGAATTCTATCAGCTTCTCGATAAAGGGCGAAAAGTCCGTAAGGGGAACGCTGTCGTCACCCAGATTCTCTATCTCGTATTTCAGGTTGTCCGAGGCTGTGTAGGAAAGCTCGTAAAGCGCTGCGGTATCGAACTCGAGATCGGGCTTTTCTCTTATGATGAAGAATATATCCTCCAGCTTGTGGGCAAGCTCGGACATATTTTTAAGACCCATCATTGCAGCACTGCCCTTTATCGTGTGCATGACGCGGAATATCTCGGCGATATCCTCCTCCGACATAGAGGAGCTCTCCGTTCTCATCAGTATCTCGTCAAGATTTTCAAGCAGCTCTCCGGATTCAAACACGAAGGTGTCGAGCATACTTTCCATTCCCGGATCAAACTTTCCCAAGATCTACACCCCTTTCAAGCGTATGATGTAAAATATAGTTTATCTAAACTCTCTTATTTAACAAAGTGTTCCTGCTATAAATTATGGCTTTAACCGTGTGCACTGTCGTGCACAGGGCAGCTTTGTTGTATTCCGGGCAAGGGGAAGCCCTCTCTTGCAGGGCTTCCCCTCTTTTCGGAGCGCACGTTGTGGGGTATTTCGCCGACTGCGGTCGGCGACTTAGGGCGCTGCCCTAAGAACCCGCCAAGGGCTAACGCCGCCCTTGGAACCGGCGAATGCGCTTCGCGGTCGATGAAACTAAGCTCGCGTGGGAAATGTGTCCTTTCGCTCAATGTAAGCATGCGCAGCTTGCGTCACGCGTCAAGACCCGTCGGGGCACCGACCGCTACGCGGTTGGTTAGCCGAGTGAGTTCTTCTCTTCGCGAGGGATACGTTCCCTTTCGCTCAATGTAAGCAAGCTCTGCTTGCGTCTCGCGTCAAGCGCTGTCGCCGCCGCGACCGTGTCAAGACCCGTCGGGGCACCGACTAGATCGCAAAGCCTTCTCTTATGCACATTTCCTGCGTCTTTTCAAAAGGCAGACCTGTTATCCTGTGGACCCTCCTGCGCTCTGAATCCGTGTAAACATAAAGAGTGCAGGCGCCGCTTATCATCTGGAATATATTCTGCCTGAGCTTCAGCTTTGAAACGTTCTTCTTCGGTATCGATACCGTGTGGAATACGCTGTCCCGGCAGTAGCAGAGAGTGCATACGTCCCTCTTCATCCCGACGGACGTTGTGAATGCTGCCGTGGTTTTTATTACGACCTGCCATAGCAGCGGCAGAGTCAGAACTATCATCAGTATGTTTATCTCGCTGTGCCAGCGGTCGAGCACCATTTTGAGATATGTGCCCGCCGCAAAGGGTATGGCGCACATGACCAGCGGAGCCGTGATGAATCTGCCAAGGTCACGCAGACCGGTCTGTATCTCGGGAGGTGCCTGCTTGAATTCCGGCGCGAGTATCTTCATGGAGCTGCCGGTCTCTTCGTCGGTGGTTATGGGTATCAGCGCAGAGGTGTCGCTCTTTCTTGCGCCGTAGCCGGTGCAGCAGATGTGTACCGAGCTTATCTTGAAGAGCTTCATCATCAGCGTTCGGCTTATGTCGAAGAAATTTACTCTCTCGCGGTTGAGGATGCTTCTCTTTCTCCTGATAAAGCCCGAGACGATGAACAGCTGCGAGCCCTTTCTTGCGGCGGTGAATCTCCAGTAGGAGAGAAGATTGGTGATGAAGGACAGCAGCCAGCCTCCGGCAATGACTCCGCCGACCACGACGATGGTGGCAGGTACGGCTTTCATTATGCCCAGCATTTCGCTGTCAATTTCTACCAGTCGGCCGCCGACCTTGTCGAAGAGCTGCCTTTCCATTTCCTGTCCCACAAGCCTGTAAAGCTCGTAGATAAACGCCATAAAGAGGATTATGCCCGATATCGGCGAGGAAAACAGCAGCGAGAACACCGCAAGATGTCTTTTCCTCGGCGCCACGGAAAAGCTGGGCTGTTTGTCTGAGCGTGCGGCAACGATGTTGTATATCTCGTGTACGCATTTGTCCGAGAGGACCAGCTTCATGTCCGTCTTCGGCAGGGAGTCGGCGTTGGTCTCGATGTACATTGTGCAGGCTCCCACGGCCCTGTACAGATAGCCCTGGTTTGTGGAGAATGTGGTTATCTCCCGGAAATAAACTTTGGACCTGACGATGCCGAAGGGCCCGAAATGGGATTCGATGCCGTCTTCGTCTATCCGGTAGAATACGAACAGCCAGCGGAACACCGCAAAGCCGACGATGAACATTATGATGATGAAATCCAGCCAGTTAGTGCGCAGCCAGCCCTGTATATCGAACTCCCTGGTCAGGATCGCCCTGACTATCGGGATAAGCAACAGCCAAAGGGTCTTCGAGGTGTAGCCGATTATCTTTATCGGATGCTGACGACGCCTCAGAAAGCTTTTAAGAAAGCTGCTTTTTTCTTTTATTGCTTCCTTGTTTATCTGTACAGCCTTCAAGCCTTCACCAGCCTTATCATCCCGTCATTTAACTCCGCGGCGGTAGAGCCCTTTTGTCAGGCGGCTGTCCGTCTGCGGCGTTCTTCCCTCAAGGAAAGCTTCAAATATCTCAGCCGCCTGTTTTTCCTTTTCTTCAAAAAAGTCGATACGGAAAAACCGGGGCGTCTCAAATTCTCTTTGTATATCGCTGATGCAGAGGGTGTCGGAGTTGAGTATCTCAACATAGCCCTGTTCCCTGCTGCACTTCATGGGGAAACATCTGCCCGTGCGGTCGAAGAGCTCACCCTTGCAGTTCTTGCAGCCGATGCTCTGCCTTACGGGACAGTTGACCGTCAGCATCATCGGGAGCCTGCCGTAGGCAACAGCGCCGAAGGGCAGCTCTGCTCCGAGAGAGTTTATCTGCCTTGCCGTCAGCTCGAAGGAGACGATGCAGTCTGCAAGCCCCAGCTTTTTAAGCTGCCTCAGGGCAAGGGTGTTCGCAGCGTTCAGCCCGAAGCCTCCGTGGAGCTCGAGCCCCAGCCGTTTTCCCATGTTTATGTGTGCGTAATTCGTGCATTCAATGTGTCTGAGCCCAAGAGCGCACAGCCCCTCGAGAACCTTTTCCTGCGCGTTTTCGTCGAAGGTGAAACGCGGCATCACGGCACATATCTTATCTTTATCAAAGCCTGCCGAAAGCAGCTTCTCCGCTTCCGAAAAAGACGCATATACAAGTTCCGTCTTGTCCGGGGGGATGAGCTTCAGCTGCTCGGCTTTTGTTATGCCCACTCTCAGGCTTTGCTTCCGCGCCTTTTCGGGAGAAGCAAAGGCTAGAGCCTTGTCTTCAAAAGCAGGCTTTTTTGTGTATCGCTCGAAACGCGCTTGGTCAAGCTTTCCGCAGACATCCCGTCTGAGCTCGTTCAGCGCCGAGGCCGGAACGTTCAGCCCTTCCCCCAGCTGGCACTCAAAGCCTTCAAGCTCGTATATCGTCGAGCCAAGCTTTCCGAGCCTTTCCCGGAGCTCTTCCTTTTCGGAAGGCTTTTTGATCGCAGATCTCGGAGCCTCTCCGAAGGCTGTGACTTCATTTCCTTCCCGGTCTTTTGCAGAAAGCTCGATGGGCTCGTCCTGTTTTATTTTCAGCCGGAAGAAAACTCCCGTGCGTTTTTCCTCTGTCCTGTAAAGAGCGTGGAGCTTCGGCAGCTCGGCGGCTGCGGCAAGGGCGTCTTCCTTAGTTCGTGTGCCGAACATCTCTCTGCCTGTCCTGCCGGCAAAATAGCCGTCGGTGAAGCCGCTTCGGGAGAATACGTTTTTGAGGGTCTGCATATCCGGCTCTTTTCCCGAGAGCTTATCCTCCGCCGCTTTCACAGCAGCCGCAGTGTATTCGGGACGTTTCATCCTGCCTTCGATCTTCAGGGAGGCAGCTCCCATTTCCGCAAGGCGGTCGAGCCGGGGTATCAGGCTCATGTCCTTGAGGGAAAGGGCGTATTCGTTCTTTCTGCCCCGGACAGCACAGGCAGGGAGCCTGCAGGCCTGTGCGCAAAGACCGCGGTTCGCGCTCCGCGAGCCTATCAGCGCCGACATATAGCATTGTCCCGACACCGACATACACAAAGCGCCGTGGACAAAGACCTCTATCTCGATCGGCAGAGAGCAGAGCTCTTTAAGTATCCCCTCGGGAAGCTCCCTTGCGGCAACGGCCCTTGAAAATCCCAGCTCCTTGGCGAACAGCATACCCTCTTTTGTGTGGAGGGTCATCTGGGTAGAAGCGTGGATCGGCATTCCGGGACAGCATCCCCGAACGATCTCCACAAGTGCTAAGTCCTGGGTGATGAGCCCGTCGATACCGAGCTCGCAGGCAGTCTTCACAGCCTCTTTGCAGGCTTCAAGCTCGTCGTCGGTCAGCACCGTGTTTATCGCCTGATAGACCTTCACTCCGCGGATGTGGCAGAGCCTTACGGCTTCTTCAAGCTCCTCGCGGGTGAAATTTTTGGCGTTCTGCCTTGCGGAAAAGCTCTCTCCGCCGAGATAAACGGCATCGCAGCCTGCACGCAAAGCAGCCTCAAGCACCTCGGGCGAACCGCAGGGCGCAAGGATCTCGGGACGCATTATTTCTTGAATTTGCCGAGAGCGTCGGAAATATCACGGGAGATCATGTCCTTTGCGCTGACGTTTTCCTCCGGGGTGAAGGAGTTGCGCAGCTTGATCTCCTTCTGCAGCTGCTCGACCTTTGCTTTAAGCAGGATGTTTTCCTTTTCTGCTTCCTCTGCCCTTGCCTTGGCGGCTGTGGCGTCGTCGAAATAGACCTTGATCTGGCTGCGGATATTTTCGAGATTGCTCCTGGTCTTGATAAGATCGTCGAAGGCTTCAAGAGCTATGAGCGCAGCTCCGTCCTGAGCCGTGAGCGTGGATTTGCCCTTTGTGATCTCCTCGAACCTGCGGTTCAGAGCAGAGGCAAGATCGTTGCTGTACTCCGGGCTTTCGTCGGTCAGGAGCCTGTAATCTCTGTTAAAGATCCTAACGGTTACTTCTCTTTTCATAATACGTCCAACCCTTCTTGATTATAATAAGGCATTATTAATAATAGTATATCACAAAGGAGAGGATATTTCAAGCCCAAAACGCGATTTTATCAGCTATCGGCAAGAATTTCCTTAAGGCAACACCGCGCAACCCGCGGCTTGCGCCTCTGCACGTCATCTGCTTGCATATTTTCCGTCATAGCACACAAATTTTCCTTGCCGGGCGTCAGCCCGCCTGCGTCAAATTTATGCACTCTGACGAAAAATCTCAGCTCAACTTTATTGAGCTTGCGCGCGATCTGACGCACAGGGGTTGTGCGGTGTTGCCTTAAATGTTCCACGTGGAACAAAAGAAAAGATCACCCGCAGCCAAGACCCGAAAGATCCCGCCGCAGGCGACCCGATATTCTAAACTATTCACTATTCACTTTTCACTGAGCGAAGCGTTTCCGCGTTTCCGTCTCTTGCCTTTATCAGAGAGTTGATATATTCCGTGGCTTCCCGGCAGTCTGACTTCCGCATGAATGGGACGATTATCTTCGAGCCGAGAGCGTTTATTATAACGAAATTCAGCCCGGTGTATCTGCTCATGGGGGTGATGATGGTCGTCACGGACTTGACTGAGCTGGTGGGCATATACTGGCGGCTGTCGGAGATAAATCCGCTCCGGTAGCATATCTCCTCCGGCGAAAGATCGAGCTTTGTGAACCTGTAGTATCTGGGAACTCCGAAGACCATTACCATGGCGGAAAGAGCCCAGAAGCATATCAGCAGCACCAGCGCCAGCTTTCTGTCCGCAAGAGCCAGCATGGCAAAGATCGCTGTCCCCAGAGACATCAGCAGCAGAGCCGTAAAGAATATGGATACTATCGCTCGTTTTGCAGGCGTGTAGGTTTTGATAAGGATCACCTCTTGAAGCCTTTAATCCTCGTCCTCCGAGGGGATGTCTCTGGCTGCTGCCTTGCGTGCAAACTCCCTCAGCTCGTCGTCGTTTTTGAAGTTGAAGATCAGCGAAGTTGCACCGCCGGACTTTCTCTTGAACTCGGGCTTGAAGCCGTATTCCTCCATGAAGGAAAGGCAGAGCTCGTTCAGAAAGAGGTTCTTGGTGTCGGCAAAGGCGGTCTTTGCAGGCTTTGCCGCAGGAGCTTTTTTCGGCTGTGCGTGAGACAGGACTTCCAGCTCGCGGACGCTTGCTCCCTGCATCGCAGCTTCAAGCAGAGCTTCCTGCTTTGCTTCGTCGTCGATGCCGCAGAGTATCTTTGCGTGACCCACGGTTATCTCTCCGCTGCTCAGGGCTTTCTGCGCCTTTTCCGGAAGCTTTAATAGCCTTAGGGAATTCGCAACGGCAGCTCTCGACTTGCCGACGGAGGCAGCTATCTCCTCCTGGGTCATGGAATATTCATCCGAAAGCCGCTTGTAGGCGGAAGCCTCTTCGATAGGGTCGAGGTCCTCTCTTTGCAGGTTCTCGATAAGCGCAAGCTCCGAAGCTTCCCTGTCGCTTGCCTCTCTGATTATCACCGGCAGCTCCGTCAGCCCTGCAAGACGTGCCGCTCTCCAGCGGCGTTCGCCTGCGATTATCGTATATCTTCCGCCGACGCCCGGACGAACGACTATGGGCTGCAGAAGCCCCAGCCTTGCGATGTTGTCCGAAAGCTCGGCAAGGCTCGCGTCGTCGAATTTCTTTCTCGGCTGGTTGCGGTCGGGTTCGATCATGGAGATCCGCAGGGTGTCGAGCCTGCCCTCCTGCTGCAGTTCTTCCTCAGGGGCGTTGTCGTCGAAAAGGAGCCCCAGTCCGTTTTTAAGTCTGTCTTTTTTACCCATTTTCCGGTTCCTTTCTTTACAATGCATTACAACGAAGTCTTGTATATCCTTACGCTTATCGGCGGACAGTTGGGACGGTTCACGAATTCGCTGACTACCACCGCGTATTTCCCGACTTCAAGAGATTTCAGATAGTCGAGGACTGCGGCTTTTTCCTCAAAGCCCGTGTCTCTGCCGTAGTATATCGAGAGGCTGATTATACCGCCGTCTTTCAGCAGGTCGAGGCATTTGCCCAAGGCTGTGAGGGTGCTTTTCGTTTCCGTGTGGATGCTGTGGTCACCTCCCGGCAGCCAGCCGAGATTGAAGACAGCCGCCGCAACGGAACCCGCCTCGGCGTATTTGTCTATGTTTTCGTGGGAGTCGAGATAAACCTCCGCGATGTTCTCGTAGCCCTGCTCTTTCACGAGGGCTTTCGTTGCATCGACAGCTTCCTGCTGGATGTCGAGGGCAACGACCCTGCCGCCTTCGCCGACAAGAGAACAAAGGAAGGCTGTGTCCTTGCCTCGTCCTGCTGTGCAGTCAAGGCAGATGTCTCCCGGCTTTATATGCTTTTCAAGAAATTCATGTGCCAGATGAACGGCGCCGAACGTACTTGGCATTGCTCACACTCCCCGATGTTCCACGTGGAACATTACTGTTTGTTCCGCTTTTCTATCTCCCTGGCAAGAGCCTCGTAGGCCTTGGAGCCCTTGGACTTCTTGTCGTAATAGAGGGCCGGCTGACCGAAGCTCGGGGCCTCGGAAAGGGCAACATTCCGCGGTATAACGGTCTTGAACACCTCGTTGGGATAGTATTTCTTCACCTCGGCGACGATCTGCCCCGTCACCTTGTACCGCTCGACATACATGGTAAAAAGTATGCCCTCAAGCTTAAGGTCGGGGTTCCATTTCTGGCGCACGCGGTCGATAGTTCTGTGGAGCTCCACAAGCCCCTCAAGGGAGAGAAACTCGCACTGTATCGGGATGATGACCGAATCCGCCGCCACCAAGGCATTCAGCGTCAGCAGGTCGAGGGTGGGAGGGCAGTCGATGAAGATATAGTCGTAGAACTCCTTTGCCGGAGCGAGAGCTTTCCCGAGCTGCTGCATACGGTTCGAGGTATTTATAAGCTCGATAGTCGCGCCCGAGAGCTCCTGGGTCGTGGGCATGACGGACACTCCCCTGAACTCCGTTGCGGCGACGGCTTCAAAGGCTGTGCAGTCGCCCATAAGCACATCATAGACCGTACTGCGGATACTTTTCTTCCTGATGCCGCAGCTGGTGGTGGTGTTGCCCTGGGGGTCGAAGTCAACGATGAGAACCTTTTTACCTCGGCTTCCGAAAACAGCCGCAAGGTTCACTACCGTCGTGGATTTCCCGACTCCGCCTTTCTGGTTTGAAACAGCTATGATTCTTCCCATAACGTCCTCCAAGTTTGAAAAAATGCCTAATAGTTGCTGTGTGTTTATATATATCTGTATTTGTCTATGCCGTGTTATGGCTTTGACCGTGTGCACTTTCGTGCACAGGGGGCTTTGATGTTTCCCGGGCAAGGGGAAGCCCTCTCTTGCAGGGCTTCCCCTCTTTTCAAACAGTCCACCGGACTGTTTGAAAATTCACCCTTTTTGGAGCGCACGTTGTGTAGGGGTTTCGCCGCTGCGGCGGCGACCAAAGGCTCTGCCTTTGGAATCCGCAAGCCTTTTTGAGGAAAAGGCTTGACCGAAAACCTTTTTAACGCGCTACGCGATTGGTTAGCCGAGTGAGTTCTTCTCTTCGCGTGGGATACGTTCTCTTTCACTCAATGTAAGCATGCGCAGCTTGCGTCTCGCGTCAAGCGCTGTCGCCGCTGCGACCGTGTCAAGCGCTGTCGCCGCCGCGACCGTGTCAAGAAAGGAGGAAATAGATACCGAGCTTTATTGCGGCAAAGAGAAGCATTGCGGTGAACACCGCTCCGTACATTATCGTTGTTGCCCAGAGCACGTCGTCCGGCTCGTTGGGTCTGGTCTCGTCGCCCACAGTCAAAAAGCGGATGCCGTTCCCTGCCTGGACAGCCCGGGAGGTCAGCCTGATCCCCAGCATACAGGCGATAAAGCAGCGGCAGGGTGCAAGGTTTGCGGCTTCAACGGCTTTGCGGTCGCGGTGGTACATATCGAAACATTCCTCGGTGTCGAAACGGAGCAGAGCAGCCGTGGGCTTCATAAGCTCAGCGCAGATGAACGCCGGAACGATGCCCAGTATCCTCCAGAGCTTGTAGGAAGCTCTGCCGAAGCTGTCGCGTTCGTTGGTCTGGACGATATATCTGAGCCTCAGGATAGAAAGCACTCTGTACGCCATTGCTCCCGAACCGCCGAAGAGCGCCATGTAAAACAGCACGCCCACGCCGTTGTCGGCTCCGCAGTCCGCGGCGGTCTCGACGCTTCTTTTAACGATCTCGTCCTCCAGCATCCCCGAGCAGTCGAGGCCTGTCAGCTTTGAAAGTCCCTCCTGTGCCAGGTCGAGCCTGCCGATGTTGAGGGTTCTTCTGATCTTTTGCAGGGCGAATTTCGTCCTGACGATAGAAAACGAAGCCCAGCAGAGATATGTGTCGAACATGAACGCCAGCAGCGGAGATATATCGTAGAGCAGCATCAGTATCACCGCAGGTATCCCTGCAAAAAGCAGCAGCGACGACAGCATGAGCAGCACTCCGGCTATCTTGTGCGCGTCGTGAGAATTGAGATACAGCTTTCTCAGCAGCTTTTCAAACCATGCGGCGAATTTCGGCACGCTCCTTGCCGGGTCGAAAAGTCCCGGAGGCGAAGCGACGATTATATTCAGCGCAAAGCCGGTGCACATTGCTGCAAGCGTGTAGATAAGCATTTCCTAACGAATTCCTTTCCCTTTCGGATGTCTTTTTCCGATCTTTTATTATGGTATTCATATATTATATCACAAAACAAGATAAAAGTAAAGAGAGCTGAAATCAAAATAAATCCAGGCATTCCGTGATTTTTTGGTCAAAAGTGCAAATAAGCGGCTCCCCTGCCGGCAAGGCTGAAAATCATCGTGCAGGATAAATTTTTAATCCTGCAAATCTGCGCCTGTGCCCAAACTGTGCATTTTCAGGACAAGCTGCGGAAATATCGGGCATTCGGCCCCATATGGCAAGACGGAGCTTATTCAAAAAATGCAGACGTGAGAGCAAAATTATTCAAAAAAAGACTTTACATCCGGAAAAAAATGTGATATAATAGATTTTGGAATTTTAGATTTGGAGGTAATTCTTTATGAGCAAAACAAGAATAGCTATCACAGGCTACGGCAACCTCGGAAAGGGCGTCGAACTTGCGATCAGACAGAATGACGATATGGAGCTCATCGGCGTTTTCACAAGACGTGATCCCGCAAGCGTTAAGCTGGCAACTGCCGACGTCAAGGCTTACAGCATCGCTGATGCAGAGAAGCTTGCCGGAGAGATCGACGTTATGATCATCTGCGGCGGAAGCGCCACCGATCTGCCCGAGCAGACACCTGCCCTTGCAAAGCATTTCAATGTTATCGACAGCTTTGACACCCATGCCCGTATCCCCGAGCATTTCGCAAACGTTGACAAGGCTGCAAGAGAGAGCGGTCACCTTGCAATGATCTCCCTCGGCTGGGATCCCGGCCTGTTCTCGCTGAACAGACTTTATGCCGAGTCGATCCTTCCCCAGGGCAAGAGCTATACTTTCTGGGGCAAGGGCGTGAGCCAGGGACATTCCGATGCTATCAGAAGAGTTCCCGGCGTAAAGAGGGGCATCCAGTACACCTGCCCTGTCGAGGCTGCCATGGACGCTGTAAGAAGCGGTTCTCAGCCGGAGCTTTCCACCCGTGAGAAGCACAAGAGGGTATGCTTCGTAGTCGCTGACGAGGGTGCAGACAAGGCTGCTATCGAGCAGGCCATCAAGGGAATGAAGAATTACTTCGACCAGTACGATACCACAGTTAATTTCATCTCCGAGGAGGAGTTCGAGCGCGACCACACAAAGATGCCCCACGGCGGATTTGTTATGAGAAGCGGTGTTACGGGAGCTGACGGCAGCACTCACCAGATGATCGAGTATTCTCTGAAGCTGGATTCCAACCCCGAGTTCACCGCAAGCGTCCTGGTTTGCTACGCAAGAGCACTTGCACGCCTCAGCAAGGAGGGTCAGACCGGATGCCGCACGGCATTCGATATCGCGCCGGCTTATCTCTCGCCCCTTTCCGGCGAAGAGCTCCGCGCACAGATGCTCTGATGATACAGGTCTATTGCGGAGAGGGCAAGGGCAAGACCACAGCCGCCACGGGGCTGGCAGTGAGATTTCTGGGTTCCGGCGGAGAAGTTTTGCTCTGCGCCTTCCTGAAAACGAAGAAAAGCAGCGAATATGCGCCTCTTGAAAAGCTGGGCGCAAAGGTCCTCTGCGAGCCGGAGCAGTTCGGCTTTACCTGGGAAATGGGAGAGGACGAACGTCAGCGCTGCACAAAAGCCAACAACGGGATGCTGAAAGAAGCCCTTGAGTTTTTCGCAAAGCCCGGAAGAAGGCTGGCAGTTCTCGATGAGGTGACTTACATCGAGAAGGACGGCCTTTGCGACAGGGAGCTGCTGAACAGGCTCATCGCCCTTTCGGACAGCGAACACGAGCTTGTCTTCACCGGAAGAGAACCGGGAGAGCTGCTTACAGCCGAGGCTGACTACATCAGCGAGGTAAGAGGTTTAAGGCATCCCTTCCAAAACGGCATATCTGCCCGTTTCGGTGTTGAAATGTGAAACACAAAAATATTTTAACCAAAAACGTTTTCGGAGTTTTTTGGATAAAAATAACAAAAAGAGACCCCCGCAGCAAGGCGGAGGCCTCTTTTTTTGAACCGCGTAAGTAAACTTTGTTTTAATAAATGGTAAATTTTTTAACAACAAATCTGATGCTGCGAACAAGCGTTCAAGAGCGGGTATATAAAAAAACGAAACAGCCAAAATTCTGCACAAATTGAGCCGTCGTCTTTAGTGCTATGTGCACAAAAAGTCAATCTGCACAAAAAATATTCTCCGCAAACGTTTAAGGCTCGTTGACAAAGCCTTATATAAATGGTATAATTATCATTAGCAAAGTGAGCCCATTTGGCAATTTTGCTGTCAAACAAGGCTAAATTAA
Source organism: uncultured Clostridia bacterium (assembly GCA_947169055.1). Classification (GTDB taxonomy): domain Bacteria; phylum Bacillota; class Clostridia; order Oscillospirales; family Ruminococcaceae; genus FB2012. The sequence goes on along the minus strand of CAMVOF010000003.1, from coordinate 17,670 downwards.
GCGCGATTTTATGCACTTTTTGGTTAAATTGCTACATCTTGTGGGGCAAAGTGTGCCCAGACACAAGATGTTTGATTTGCGTTTGGAAAAAATCGCCGCAGGCGCGTTCTGTGTCGGTTTTGTGATAAAAATAAAGAGAATTAGTCAAATTCACTAATATGCGTCCGGGCACTGCTGCCCGAAGGGTGAGAACTTATGGGTGCTATTATTTCGACTGAGGGACTTTGCCGCGATTTTAAAATCGGCGACGGCAGTGTAGTGTCCGCTCTGAAAAATGTCAATATCGAGATCGAAAAAGGGAAGCTCACTATCCTGCGAGGGCGGTCCGGAAGCGGAAAGACCACGCTGATAAATATTCTCGGTGCTCTCGACAAGCCGACCAAAGGCAAGGTCGTCTTCGACGGCAGGGAGATAACCTCCCTCTCGGAAAGAAAACGGGATGAGCTCCGGCGGTATGATATGAGCTTTGTGTTCCAGTCTGTTGCTCTGATGAGCGGCATGAACGCCTTCGAGAACGTTGAGTTCGGGCTGCGGCTCTCAAAAAAGCCCTACTCCGAAAGAGACAGCCGGGTGCGTGAAGTTATGCGGAGCGTGGGGCTGGAGAAGAGAATGTTCCACAGGCCCAGCGAGATGTCCGGCGGTGAGCAGCAGAGAGTTGCGATAGCGAGAGCGATAGCTCACGACCCGAAAGTCGTCTTTGCGGATGAGCCTACTGCCGAGCTTGATACGGCAACGGGCCTCAAAGTCGTGAAGCTGTTCAAGCAGCTGGTGGCCGAGCAGGGCATGACCATAGTCATGACGACCCACGACCCCAGCATGATAGACATTGCCGACAGGGTATATACATTAGAGGACGGTGAGATAGTTGAGTGAGATCAAGACGACCGCCGCCGCTGATGATACTATAACACAGCAGGATGATGAACTCATGATACGCTGTGAGAATCTCGTGAAAATTTACAAGACCGACGAGATCGAAGTCGTGGCGCTCCAGGGACTTGACCTTGACGTCAAGCGGGGAGAGCTCATGGCAATAGTCGGGAACTCCGGAAGCGGAAAAAGCACTCTGCTGAATATGCTTGGAGGACTTGACAAGCCTTCTGCCGGAAGCCTCCTCGTTGACGGGAAGAATCTTCTGAAGTTCAACGACAAGGACTATATGCAGTACAAGAGAGATACGGTGGGGTTCGTGTGGCAGAACAACGCAAGGAACCTGATCCCCTATCTGACTGCGGTGCAGAACGTGGAGCTGCCAATGCTTTTGAAGGGCAGCAGAGCAAGACGGAAGAAGGCAGAGACCCTGCTTGAAAAAGTGGGGCTCTCACACAGGAAAAACAGCCGCCTCGACCAGATGTCCGGCGGCGAGCAGCAGAGAGTTGCCATCGCCATAGCTCTTGCGAACGACCCGAAGCTCCTGCTTGCCGACGAGCCTACGGGTTCGGTGGATACGAAGACTTCTGCGATGATACTCGATATCTTCAAGGAGCTGAACCGCACCGAGGGCATAACGGTGGTCATAGTGACCCACGATGTCAAGCTTGCTCACAAGATCGACAGAGTCGTTGCCATAAGAGACGGCAGAACGAGCTCGGAGATAGTGAGAAAACGCTCCTACGCTCAGGAACTTGGAGAGATCGGTTCGCTGAAAGGCGAGGAAGATCTGGACAGCGAGTTGGGTGATACTCACGAGGAGCTGGTGGTGCTTGACAGATCGGGAAGGCTCCAGCTGCCGAAGGACTATATGGAAGCCCTTGAGATCAAAGGCGGAGATAAAGTCAAAGTTGAGCTTGACGGCGAAGAGAAAAGAATGTTCCTCTTCAAGTCGGGCTGATGCAAAAAACGAAATAAGCCCCTCGGGGTTTATATACAGCCGGATAGCAAAAAGTATACTATTATAAATATACGGTAATATAGGATATTTCGGCAAATCAAAACGAAAGGTGGAAAAAAAGTGAAAAGCACAGTTTTCAGGCGTGTTGTTTGTTCGTTCCTGTCTCTTGCGCTGGCGGCTTCCTGCGGCCTTACAGCACTTGCGGCAGATACGGGCGAAACAAAAGATCTTAACGCCGAGGTCATCGACGCGAGCAACCGCGAAAATACCTATCTGAGCTATACCAAAAGGTATGCTGACGCGGCCAGACCCACGACGGAAGTAACGATCTACGGCAAGGATTATGTCAGCGCCGGTAACGGAGCAGAGGTCTCCGTGGCGGATGTTGACGGTAAATCCGGCGTTGCCAAGTGGGCAAACCAGGAGGGTACGTTGACCTTTGAGGTGGATGTTCCCGAAACGGGCGTTTACAACATAGAGGTAAGCTATGAGGCTCTTGCGGGAGGAACGACGGATATCGAGTTCGCAATGCTGATAGACGGCGTTTGTCCTTATACAACAGCTTCAAGAATCACTCTGCCCAAATGCTGGGTCAGCAAGACCGAGATACTCCAGGACGAAAGAGGAAACGATATCCGTCCCGGACAGATCGAGGATGTACGCTGGCAGACTGCTCCCATAAAGGACGTTGACGGACTCTCCAACGATCCGCTGCAGTTCTATTTTGAAAAGGGCAAGCACCAGCTCACGCTGCAGTCCACAAAGGCTCAGTTTGCGCTTGAGTATTTCAAGCTCTATCAGTCGCCTTCGCCGGATAACTATGTTGCTCCCAGCGAAAGCGAATTAGATTCCACACCTTCGTTTCTTCTTACCATCGAGGGAGAGAACGCCGATTACAAGTCGGACAGAACTCTCTTCCCGACAGCGGACAGAAATTCCTATATTACTTCTTCCGTAAACGGAACAAGCCCGACCAAGACAAGATATAATACCATAGGCAAGGACAACTGGAACAAGGCAGGCCAGGCGGCTACCTGGAAGTTCTCCGTTCCTTCCGACGGCTATTATAAGATCGGCATCCGCGCCAAGCAGGACAGTATGCGCGGAATGTATTCCAACAGAAGACTCTATATCGACGGAGTAGTTCCCAATAAGCAGAGCAACCAGCTCAAGTTCTACTACGGTTCAAAGTGGAGCCTGACAGTTCCTCAGCTTTCTGAAGAAGACCCTGTGTATTACTACCTCACAGCCGGCGAGCACGAGCTCACTCTCGAGGCTGTTCCCGGTGAGATAGGCGAGATCATGGGCGAGATAGACGAGATCGTCTATAACGTAAACAGCTACTACAGAAAGATCAGAGCTTATACAGGACCTAACCCCGATACCTATACCAACTACGACGTTAAGGGTGCTATCCCCGGTATCATCGAGGACTTCGATGAGTATTCGGGTATGCTCCGCGACGAGATGAAGAAGATCGAAGATCTTGCAGGAAGCGGCGGTACGGAAGCCGTTACCCTCGACAAGCTGGCCATCGTGCTTGACAAGTGCGTTGACAAGCCCGACAGGATCCCTTCGATGATGACTCAGATCAAGGATAACGTTACATCCGTTTCATCGTGGGTGGCTCAGTACAGAGAGCAGCCTCTCGAGATAGATATGATCCAGATCGCATCTCCCGACGAGGAGTTCGATTCCTGCGACGAGTCCTTCCTGAAATCCCTGGGCTTCGGCTTCAGAGCATTCATCGGTTCCTTCTTCGAGGATTATAACTCCCTCGCAGCAGACGACGAAGAGGCTATGGTATGCTGGACATCCCTCGGCCGTGATAACGCAACAGTTATCCAGACCCTTATCAGCAACGAGTATAACCCCACTGCCCGCACAAAAGTAAACCTCAGACTTGTTCAGGGCGGTTACGTTGAAGCTACCTTCGCCGGAAAGGGACCCGATCTGGCACTCTTCCTTGGCGGAGACTTCCCGATACAATTGGCTGCCCGAGACGTCCTCGTCGACTTGAAGCAATTTGATGACTTCGACGAGGTAATGACGCGCTTTGCAGACCAGGCGGGTGTTCTCTATGAGTATAACGGAGGCTGCTACGGACTTCCCGTTTCCCAGACCTTCCCGATGCTCTTCTACCGCTCGGACGTTCTCTCGCAGTACGGCATAGACCCCAAGACCGACCTCACAACATGGGACGGACTCCTTGAGGTGCTCCCCACGCTCCAGAGAAACTACATGGAGATAGGCCTTGTGCTTCCCGCAGGTTCGCTTGCAGGATCCATCTCGCCTGTGACCGAAGCTGGTAACACCTTCGCTTCCATGCTTCTCCAGAAAGGCGTCAACTACTACAACGAAGAACAGACCAGGACCAACTTCGATACTCAGGAAGCTATAGATGCCTTCGATATGTGGACCAAGTTCTACACCACCTACAGCTTCGAGCAGACTTACGACGCATTCACAAGATTCAGACAGGGCGATATGCCCGTTCTGATACAGAACTACACGTTCTTCAACCAGCTGACAGTTGCAGCACCCGAGATCAAGGGCTGCTGGAGCTTCCAGCAGATGCCCGGAACTCGTCAGGCAGACGGAACGATAAATCACGCTTCCTGCTCGGTAGGTTCCTGCGCAGTTATCTTCTCCAAGCTCAGCGAGGATAAGCAGAAGGACGCCTGGGAGTTCATCAAGTGGTTCACCACCACTGAAACACAGACCGCTTACGGAAACGACATCGAGGCTATCCTCGGAACGATGGGTAGATTCGATACCGCAAACGTACAGGCACTGGAGCAGCTCTCCTGGTCAACAAGAGAAGTTTCCCTGCTCAAGAGCCAGCTCGAAGCGCAGGTAGAGATCCCGATAATCCCGGCTTCCTACGGCGTAACGAGAAATATCATGAACGCATTCAGAGAAGTTGTAAATAACTACGAGAATGCAAGAGATACCCTGTTCTGGTACAACAAGGATATCAACGATGAGATCGAGCGTAAGCGAAACGATCTCGGACTCGACTAAGAAAGGAGGAGTACCCAGATGGCAAATGCTGATGCAAACACCCCCGTCAATAAACAGGGCAGATTGAAATATACCTGGCATCTGATGAAGGTAAATAAAGGCTGCTACGGACTGCTCGCTCCCTTTATGATCCTGTTCACGATCTTCACGCTTATCCCTGTTGTAATGTCGCTGCCTATAGGCTTCACGAACTTCAACATGATACAGACACCGAAGCTCGTAGGCTTCTCGAACTTCTACACGCTGTTCTTAAACGACGAGGTATTCCTCATCGCAGTAAGAAACACACTGATCTTTGCGATCTTCACGGGCCCCTTCTCCTATGTGCTCAGCTTCGTTATCGCGTGGCTGATAAACGAGATGCACCCGTTCCTGAAAACGCTGTTTACCTTCGTTTTCTACGCTCCTTCGATGACCACATCGGTTTATGTTACCTGGCAGCTGATCCTCTCCGGCGACTCCTATGGCTATCTCAACGCTATAATGATGGATATAGGCCTCTTTACTTCGCCGAAGCAGTTCCTGACAGATACCAACTACATACTCCCCGTTGTAATCATCGTTCAGCTGTGGATCTCCATGGGCGCAGGCTTCCTTGCTATCCGCGCAGGCTTCCAGAACATCGACAAGTCGATGTATGAGGCCGGTGCCATAGAGGGAATCAAAAACAGATGGCAGGAGCTCTTCACCATCACGATCCCCGCAATGGGACCTCAGCTCCTGTTCGCAGCCGTAATGCAGATCTCGGCTTCGTTCACTGTCGGTCAGGTCGGCCAGATGCTGGTGGGACTTCCTTCCACAGACTACGCCGCACATACCATAATGAACCACGCAACAGACTACGGTACTATCCGATACGAGATGGGCTATGCTTCAGCGATATGTTTCGTTTTGTTCGTCGCGATGCTCTTGGCCAATAAAGCCGTTAACTGGCTGCTCGGAAAATATCTTGATTAAAAGGAGGGAGAACGTAAATGGCAAGAAGAAAGAAAAAGCAAGTCTCTATAGACAAGCTGAAAGTCTCGGACAAGAAAAAGCGCATAAACCGTTCTCTCGGCGGAGATATTGCGATCTTCGTGTTCCTTGTACTGCTGGGACTGTTTATGATCTTCCCGATCTACTATTCCTTCGTTCAGTCCCTCAAGCCGGTTGAAGAGCTGTTCGTGTTCCCTCCGAGACTCTATGTCCTTAACCCGACGACCAAGAACTTCTCGGATATGTTCACGGTTGCAGCAAGCCTCTGGGTACCGCTTTCAAGATATATATTCAACAGCGTGTTCATCACGGTAGTTATATGTATCTGCAACCTGTTTGTGTGCTGCTGTGCAGGCTTTGCCCTTGCAAAGTGCCGCTTCCCCGGAAACGCATTCTTCAATAAGCTCATCGTAACAGCCCTGCTGTTCGCTTCAAACGCAACATGGATCATGCAGTTCATGGTTTATTCCAAGCTGCACATCATCGATACCTACTGGGTACTGATACTCCCCAGCATCGCAACGCCTCTGGGACTCTTCCTTATGAGACAGTCGATGTCAACGATCCACGATTCGATGATAGAAGCCGCTAAGGTGGACGGCGCAGGTCTGTTCAGGATATGCTGGCAGATAGTCGTCCCCAACTCCAAACCGGCGCTGATGACACTTATCATCTTCGCTTTCCAGGGAGCCTGGAACCTCCAGGGCGGAGCACTTATCTACTCCGAGGAGCTCAAGACTCTCCCCACGATCGTTCAGCAGATCGCTGCGGTCGGCCTTGCAAGACAGGGCGTAACATTCGCATCAGCTGTACTGCTTCTTATTCCGCCGCTGGTCGTATTCCTTATCGCACAGAGCAACGTCATGGAAACCATGGCAAACTCGGGCATCAAGGATTAAGGCAAGCTAATGAAAATCAAACTACGGAAAGGAAACAGGTGATTAGCAGTGAATGGAATCAAAAATCCGATGAAAAAATTCTTCGGTCTGGCAATGGCAGCTGTCACCGCACTTTCGATGGCAACGACTGCTTTTGCAGACGAACCCTACAATACTTATAACTACGATACTTGGGATGACGCGATCCCTTCGCAGAGCGTTTACAGAGTCGGAGAGACCATCACCGGCGCTGAGATGAAGCTGGAACGCCTGAGAGACCCGTCGGATCCGCTGTTCGTCAGCGAGAACGCAACGGCATCTCTCAACGGTGCAACGGACTTCTCCTGGGACGATGAAAGACTCGAGCTCTGGATCGCAGATACCAAGAACAACAGAATTATCGTGCTCGATAAGAACCTCGAGCTCAAGGCAAGATATTATACCGTCGAGAATTCCGGCATTGACGGATTTTCGGCACCGGGCGGAATCTTCGTTAATACGAGCCCCTCTCTCGGATGCCAGGTGGTATATATCGCCGATACCGATAATTCGAGAATAGTCAAGGCAAAGGTCGTTGACGGAACAAGGCTTGAATTTATCCAGGACTATACAAAGCCCGACGATCCGCTTTATACCATACAGACCTTCCTGCCGAAGAAAGTCCTTGCGGACGGAGCAGAGAACGTTTATGCGGTAGTAAGCTCCATAAGCACAGGTTCGGTACAGTTCAACAAGGACGGTAAGTTCACCAGCTTCTTCGGTGCAAACAGAGTTGAAGTTACGGCTGCTGTTATCGCACAGAGACTCTGGAGAGCGATCGCCTCCGACGAGCAGCTCGAAGGTATGACAAGAAACGTTCCTGTTGAGTATGCGAACTTCGATATCGACAAGGACGGCTTCATCTACACCGTAACGGAAGTTACAACAAATACCGACGCGGTAAAGAAGCTCAACCCCGCAGGCTATAATATCTGGAACAACGTTGTCGGAAACGAGTACAAGTTCGGCGACCTCGTTGGACAGCAGTGGGATGCGGTAACAAACAAGAGCCACTCCACAAGACTTACAGACGTTGATATAAGCTCCACCAAGCTTATTAACGTTCTCGACTACGAAACAGGCCGTGTGTTCCAGTACGATACCGAGTGCAATCTCATTGCTATCTTCGGAACAAAGAACTCCACCTCCGACCAGAGAGGGAGTATGTCGAACCCCAACGCCGTTGAGACCTACGGCGAAAAGGTGTTCGTGCTGGACGGTTCGAAGAACGACATCACAGTCTTCATCGAGACTCAGTTCGGAAAATACGTCCACGAGGCATTTGCCCTTTATGATGAGGGACGTTATGTTGAGGCCAAGGACGCCTGGGAGGAAGTTATCAAGCGCGACGGCGGATACAACACAGCTTATATCGGACTCGGTAAGGCAGCCCTGAACGAAGAAGAGTATTCCAAGGCTCTCAAGTACTTCAAGACAGCCTACGACCAGGAAGACTACGACAAGGCCTTCAAGTACACAAGAGAAGCTTTCCTGAGAGAGCACTTCACAGCAATTATCGTTATCCTTGCGGTTATCATAGTTCTTATCATTGCCCGCAAGATAATGAAGAAGAGAGGCATAAGCCTCTTCAAGCGCAAGCCCAAGAGACTTGCGATCTACGACACCTTCGGTATCCTCGACAAGAAGGCCGAGGAAGCAAAGGAAAAGGCTGAGGATACTGCCGATGAAGCAGAAGAAGCCGCCGAAGAAGTGACCGAGGAAGCCGGGGAGGCTGCTGAAGAGGCAGTTGAAGAGACCGCTGAAGAAGCTGCCGAGGATGCAGAGGAAGCCGCTGAGGAAATGACCGAAGCAGCAGAGGATGCAGACGAGGAAGAAAAGGAGGGAGAATAATATGTATGAATTTTCAACTGTGGGTTGGATAAAGCATGTTGTTTTCCACCCTGTGGAAGGCTTCGAGGATCTGCGCTGGAAGAAGCAGGGCTCCATGAAGGCTGCGCTTTTCATAGTCTTCATGCTGTTCGTTGCAATGGTAGCGAACAGACAGCTCATGGGCTTCCAGTTCAATACAGCCTATGTTAAAGTATTCAACGTTGTACCGCTTCTGGTGCAGTCGGTAGTGTACTTCTTTACATGGGTAATAGGAAACTGGGCACTGTGTACGCTGTTCGACGGCGAAGGTACGCTGAAAAAGATCTGCATCTATTCGGCATACGCCCTTGTGCCCTATATAGTGTGCGAGTTCATCTCGATCTTCATCTCGAACTTCATCGTTAGGGAAGAAGCTATATGGATGACCTCGGTGCATTATCTCGGAATTATCTGGTCGGTAGTCCTGATGATACAGGCAATGAAAGCTGCCCACCAGTACAGTTTCGGAAAAACATTGGTTTCAATGGTATTTACAGTTGTGGCGATGCTTTTGATCCTGTTCCTGGCGATCCTGCTTCTCTCGCTTTTCCAGCAGGTTTACGTTTTCGGATACTCGATCTACACGGAGATCGCTTATCGAATCAGAGGCTAAAAAGAAACGGTGGTGTGAAACATGCATAGCAAAAAGTATAAAAAACTGATAGTGTTTGCGTTGGTGCTTACAATGCTGGTGCCTCTGGGTTCGATGTCCGCTTCTTCCTCTGATGAGGAGGCAGACACAGCTGCTGCGGATAACTCGGCCGATGCGGCAGAGGATTCCGGAGATGAAGACGATGACGGCGGAAGCAAGAAGAAGAAGGATAAGGATAAGCTGGAAGAGAAGATAACCAACAAGGATGCAGTCGCACTTGAATCCTGCGAGGAGTATGCGTCCAACGACAGGTTCATTCTCTACGGCGACGAGGATAAAGACAGGATCTGTATCTACGACAAGGGTGCGGATTATTACCTCTGGACCTCTCCTATCAACGTCAAGGCTGACGATACGGTCGTCGATGCTGTTAAAGGCTCTATGATGAAGACCGCTAAGAGAGAGCAGATAGGCTCCAGCTTGGCGATCAAGATCGGTGAGCTGGAGAAGAGGACCGAGTCTCCTGCTCCGGTGTATTCCACCAAGGCAAGATCTATCAAATTCAAGAAAGAAAACGGCGGTTTAAAGGCAACATACAAGTACGGCTCTCAGGGAGTTACCCTTACTGTCCACTATGAGCTCCAGGATGACTGCCTGTATGTTTACTGCGATACCGACGAGATCGAGGAAAAGAATACCTCTAATGTTGACGGTAAAGTCCTCACAAAGCTCCAGCTCTGCCCGGCATTCGGCGCAGTTCCCGGAGTTGACGAGAACGGCAACGCGACCGAGGGCTATATCATTGTTCCCGACGGAAGCGGCGCTGTTATCCAGTATAACAACGGCAAGGGCAATTACCAGGAATATTCGCAGCTCGTTTACGGCAGAGACTATACAGCAGTTCCGCTGACAGCTCCCCGTGTTACAGAGCAGGCTTATCTGCCCGTTATGGCTTCGGTCAACGGAAACAGAGGCTTCGTTGCGATAGTTACCGACGGCGATACCAACGTGTATGCCAAGGCAAAGGTAAGCCTTCAGGACAACCAGGTGTATAACAACATCTATTACGAGTTTGAGACAAGAAGCCAGGATTCCTTCTTCATGTCCGGCGATAACTCGAATAAGATAACCGTTTTCGAGAAGAACGGCATAAAGACACCGAGGTTCGGTATCAAGTATTATCCCATGGCGAAGAACGAGGATATAAACTATGCGGACTGCGCAGAGGTTTATAGAAATTACCTCATCAAGGAAAAGGGACTGGAGCAGAGAACAGAAGCAGATACCAACAGCTTCTACGTTGACTTCTACGGCGGCGTTATGAAGCAGACTTCTATCCTCGGACTGCCCTTCGATCTCAAGACTGAGATCACAGGCTTCGACCAGGCAGGAGAGATAATCTCGAAGCTGCAGGACCTGGGAGTTGACGATACGATCGTTAAGTATAACGACTGGACGAACAACTCCATCAAGAAGAAGGTCTCCACAAAGGCTAAGCCTTCCGGAACCCTCGGCGGCAACAGCGACTTCAAGAAGTTCATGGATACCTCGGGCATCGAAGTGTTCCCCTCTATGAACAACGTCACAATGGAGTCCGGCTCATGGGGATTCTCGACCTTCAACAACACGGCAATAAGAATTTCCAACGCCTATTCGAGACAGAGCGAATACAGCCCTGCTTACGGCGTTGCGATGAGCGGAGTTTCTCCCGCACTTGTAGCTCCCAATACTTATACCAGGATCTTCGAGCAGATGATCGACAGCTATAAGGATAAGGGACTCTCGACTATCTCCTTCGGAGAGATGTCAACAAAGCTCGTAAGCGACTTCTCCAAGAAGAACCAGTCCTCAAGATACGACACCGCCAATACGATCATGGACGGCTTCAAGAAAGCTGACGAAGACGTTGGAGATGTTCTTTGCGAGGGTGCGAACGCTTACGTTCTCCCCTATGCTTCACAGGTCACAAACGTTCCCGTTTATTCAAGCGGCTTCAATGTTACCGACTTCGATATCCCGTTCTATCAGATGGTGCTGCACGGCTATATACCCTATTCCACAAAGGGCGTCAACGCAAGCTCGAATTCCAGCGAGACCTATATGCTGGCGCTTGCAGCAGGTTCGGGAATACACTACGACTTCACCTACGAGGAGTCTTCGACCCTTAAGGATACTGACTACGACAAGCTGTATTATACCAACTACGAAGGCTGGATAGATATGGCGGCAGAGCAGTATAAGATAGCAGATGAGCTCCTTGAGTCGGTAAGTGATATGACGATCACAAAGTATGAGGTAAGCGACGACAGGAATATCCTTACAACGACCTATTCCAAGGACGGCAAGAACGTTGTTGTGGAGATAAACAAGGAAGCGCAGACCGCTAAGATCGACGGAAAGACCATAGACCTTTCAGGAGCATTGGAAGGAGGTGCTGAAGGCTGATGAATGAACTCGAAATGGAGCGCAGTGAACTCGAGCAGGAGCTTGATGAGACTGCACAGGAACTCGAAGAAGCTGCTGAAGAGGCAGCAGAAGAGACCGTAGAAGAGGCAGAAGAGACCGCAGAGGATATTCTGCCCGATGAGGAGCCTTCAGAGACCGCCGATGATGCAGATGCAGAGGACTTCGGCGAGGAAGCAGAAGTCTATGCAGCAGAAGGCGGAGAGGCAGTTGCCGAGGAGTATTCCGAGCCGGAGCCTCTCAACCGCAAGAGCCAGAAGAAGCCCAGACTCTCTTACGAGAGAAAGAAAGGCCTCTACGGATACGGCTTTATAGCTCTCTGGATAATCGGTACACTGTACTTCTTTATCTATCCGCTTATCGTATCGCTGGTCTATTCCTTCTACGATACAAAGGTCACTCCCGGCGGAATGGAGCTCAATAACGGAGGCTTCCATAACTACGTAAACGCATTCAGACAGGACCAGGATTATTCAAAGGCTCTCACAGAGACCCTTTCAAACACAGCGCTCAAAACACCTCTGATCCTTGTGTTCTCGATATTCATCGCTGTAATACTTAATCAGAAGTTCAAGGGAAGAACATTCGCAAGAGCTGTATTCTTCCTCCCGGTTATCATCGCTACCGGTCCTGTAATCGACATCATCAACGGTAATATGAGCACCGGCGGTTATGCAGGCGGCTCCGAGCAGTTCTCCTCGATGTTTGAGACCAACCTCGTTGACCAGCTGCTCAACTTCCTCGGCATCTATAACATCAGTGATTCGCTGACGGAAACACTCAATACCCTGACGTCAGATATCTTCAACCTTGTGTGGAACTCCGGTATCCAGATACTCCTGTTCCTCTCCGCATTGCAGGGAATACCCTTCTCTGCAAAGGAGGCTGCACAGATGGAAGGTGCGACTTCGTGGGAGTATTTCTGGAAGATCACGGTCCCCTATATCAGCCCGCAGATCCTTACCAGCCTCGTCTATACGATCGTTGACTCGTTCGTGGACCCCGGCAACCAGGTAATGGAGATAGTTCTTAACAAGGCTAAGAGCTGGGATCACGGTTATTCGGCGGCAATGGCCTGGGCATACTTCTTGATCATAGCAGTAGTCCTTGCAATAGTCGTTGCGATAATCAACAAGTTTATTTATTACGAAGTAGAGTAAGGGGGGGATAATTGTGGCAACTAAAAAAGAAGAAAAACAGTTTGAAAAAGAAGAAAAGGCCGCAAGAAAGGCCCGCAAGAAGAGAATGAAGGAAGAGGGCATAGAAAAGTACCTCACCCCCGATCAGATAAGATATAACCGAAACAAAGCTATAATCGGCGCGGTTTGGCCAGTATTCAGATTTCTGATCCTCTTCGGACTTTGCTTCGTTATCCTCTATCCGCTGATATTTATGATATCAACGGCATTCCGTCCCAACGAGCAGATGAACGACCCGTCGGTAGTATGGCTGCCTAAGAGTCTGACATGGGATAACATCGAGCAGACTGCCAAGGTAATGAAAGTCAGCTATTGGGATTGGAACAATATCCTCGGCAATACCGTTGTAAACACCATCGTTATGAACGTTATCGCTTCGGTGCTGCAGGTTATCACCTGTTCTATAACAGGCTACGGCTTTGCAAGATTCAAGTTCAAGTTCAAGGGTCTGCTTTTCGCGATCGTCGTGCTTATGATAATCGTACCTCCGCAGATCATCACGATCCCGTTGTTCATGCAGTTCAGAAACTTCGGTATCAACGGCATATGGACCACGAGCCTTATCGACACGGCCTGGACAATGTATCTGCCGGCACTGTTTGCAAACGGACTCCGTGCAGGATTGTTCATCTTCATCTTCCGTCAGTTCTTCCGCGGACTGCCCAAGGAGCTTGAAGACGCAGCATATCTGGACGGCTGCGGACCTCTGAAGACCTTCCTGGTCGTAATGGTCCCCAACGCAAAGACATCGTTCCTGACAGTATTCCTGTTCTCGATCGTATGGTACTGGAACGACTTCTATGTATCGAGCTCGTTCTTCACCCATTCGGACACGATAGCGCTGTCGCTGAAAAACCTCAACGCACAGCTGATACAGGATCTGTTCGGAGGCCAGTCGGTATCTGTAAGACAGATAATCGTATGGCTTGAAGCAGGATGTATCATATCGATAACGCCATTGCTTATCATGTACATATTCCTGCAGAGATACTTCATAGAAGGTATCGAGCGTTCCGGTATCACCGGTATGTAATAAACAAAGAGAGCTCCCGAGCGAAAGCCCGGGAGCTTTTTGTCGCTGCGGCGGAACCCCTCCGCCCCTGCGGGGCACCTCCCCTTTCAGGGGAGGCTTTTTTAGTCGTCAGCTTGTCCATATAACCAAGCTTAATTTTGTGCAATCATACGAAATTGGTCGGAGTATGCTGGCAGCATACCAATTTTTTACTCTGATATGATAAAATGAAATTGCAGGATATCCATGCTTATCACGACCGGGTGATAATGAAAAAATCAATTTAAAGGAGGAGTTTTTTATGAATAAAAGCAATCATAGCTCTGTTGTGTTTTTAATTATTTCTATTATTTATTTTTTATTATCGTTATTAATGCTTATTACAAGTATATTTTTATTAATAAGACACAGATTATATACCAGTGTATATACCTTAGAAGGAAATTATTATAGTAAATTAAGTAATCTTGAAAAGTATATTCTCAGAAAGTTTAACACTACGTATTTGAAAGATCGTATGTACGGAAATGTGATTGTAGCTGTAGTAATAATAATTATGGCTATTATGCTTTTACAATTCTATTTGAAAAAATCTCCGATAAGCCAAAAAGGAATTAACGTTCTTTTTGATTTAAATATTATTATTTCTTTTGTTGGAAGTATAATGTCAATTATGGTTTTCTTAGGGAAGAATACACAAACAAGAGGTTATGCTCTTCGATATGATTTTATAATACTAACAGTTGCAATAATTGTTTTTTCTGTACTTCTAAAAAAGATTAATCCGAATGAGCAAACCGGTGGCGGATTGAAAAGTAACGGAGAGTTGTTTGATGGCTTTAAGAAAATTGAAGATGATATGAGCGGAGCAATAATGTATGTTCATCCTCAAAGCTATAAAATAAAACATCGTAGACAGGATTTGGATTTTGAAATAAGTTTTGATAAGCCAGAAGGCTTTGAAAAGTATATTATCATATTATACTTTTACTATCGCTACTATGACGAATGGATGTTTGTAGAAGAGATAACATTTAAAACAGATAATAATAGATACACTATTGAGGTTGACACCTCCCGAGAAAATGATGTTATTCGTGATTCCAATGGCGGAGTTAGAAGCGTATTAGAAGAATGGGATACGTATATAATTAATACTCCAAAAGATATAGAAATGTTTAAAGACCTTGCAACTACAAATAATTTAAAAATCAGAATCTCAGGGGAAAAGTATTATAAGGATTATGAATATAACGGAAAATCAAGGAGAAAGATTGTTGATGCCTATTCTGCCTTAAAAAATGCAACTGAAAAAATAAGTGTGGAAGAAGGAGACCTCACTTAATCAGCCCCACACAAAAAAGCCGCCCCTTACGGGACGGCTTTCGTTTTGTTTTGTTGCAATCAACAGAAATCAACCAAGCTCAGCGAAATACTTGATAGTTCTTACCATCTGGCTGGTGTAGCTGTTCTCGTTGTCATACCAGGAAACTACCTGAACCTCATAGAGGTCGTCGGAGATCTTGGAAACCATGGTCTGAGTAGCATCAAACAGTGAGCCGTATCTCATACCGATAACGTCGGAAGATACGATAGGATCGGTGTTGTAACCGAAGCTCTCGGAAGCTGCAGCCTTCATAGCAGCGTTGATGCCGTCAGCAGTAACGTCAGCCTTCTTAACAACAGCGGTAAGGATAGTGGTGGAACCGGTGGGAACAGGAACTCTCTGAGCAGAGCCGATGAGCTTGCCGTTGAGCTCGGGGATAACAAGACCGATAGCCTTAGCAGCACCGGTGCTGTTGGGAACGATGTTAGCTGCGCCTGCGCGAGCTCTTCTCATATCGCCCTTTCTGTGAGGACCGTCAAGGATCATCTGGTCGCCGGTGTAAGCATGGATGGTGCTCATGATACCGCTCTGGATAGGAGCGTAGTCGTTCAGAGCCTTAGCCATGGGAGCGAGGCAGTTGGTTGTGCAGGAAGCTGCGGAAATGATAGTGTCGTCCTTGGTCAGGGTCTTCTCGTTTACGCTGTAAACGATAGTGGGCAGATCGTTGCCTGCGGGAGCAGAGATAACGACCTTCTTAGCGCCGGCATCAATGTGAGCCTGGCTCTTAGCCTTCGAGCAGTAGAAACCTGTGCACTCGAGGACAACGTCAACACCGAGCTCGCCCCAGGGAAGCTCAGCAGCGTTTGCCATTGCGTAGATCTTAAGTGTCTTGCCGTCAACGGTGATCGTGCCTGCCTCGTCGTCAGACTCAACAGTGTGGAGATTCTCGCCGATTATGCCGCAGTAGCCCTTCTGAGCGGTGTCATACTTCAGCAGGTTAGCGAGCATGGAGGGCTTGGTAAGGTCGTTGATAGCAACAACATCATAACCCTCAGCACCGAACATCTGTCTGAAAGCGAGACGACCGATACGACCGAAACCGTTAATTGCAACTTTTACATTAGCCATTGTAGTGTACCTCCTAAAATAGTTTATATAATTATTATACTACACTCTCTCAAGATTTGCAAGCCCTTTAACACAATCCGTCCAAAATTTTCATATACTTAATAATATCCAGCGGCAGGTTCAGAGCTCTTTCAGACCCTTTGCGAGGATGCACTGCTGGCGGCAGAAGGGGATATAGAGCTTTTTCGCCGGGGTCATACGGAAAACAGCCGGGGCATCGGGGTCGATGCAGCGAAGCTTCAGGGTAACGCACAGACCGCCTTCCTCGGTGAAGGAAAATCCGAGGCTGCCGTCATATTTCTCGGTTAAGAGCTTCGCAAGCCTCAGTCCGAGCGTCTCGCTGCGTTCCGCCTTGTGTCCGGCAAGTCCGTCGGCAGCTGCTTTGAGCTTTTCGAGGTCAGCTCCCCGGCCGTTGTCGGTGACAGACAGTACAAGCAGCTCTCCCTGAGCTTTCAGCTCCACGAAAAGCCTCTTATCCTCCTTGGGATTATACATATAGCCGTTCACCAGCAGGTTCAGCAGCACCGTCTCAAGCTTGTCAAAGTCGAGCTCGGCGTAGATGCCTTTTTCGATGTCCGTCTCAATTATGCAGCCGTTCTTCTCGAAAAGCCCTGCCGCCCATTCAAGGGTCTGCCTGAGCTTCTCGCTGACGCCGTCTGTGCCTGCATTTTCTTCCCTGTTGAACCGCAAAAGCTCCGTCGCGTTGGCTGTCATGGAAAGCACTCGGCAGACAGCGGCATTCGTTGCACGGACAAGCTCCCTGATATCCGGCTCGTCCTCGTGCTCGACGGCTATCCTGTCCCTTGCCGCCATAAGCTCGGAAAGGGCAGAGCGGATATTTGCGGCGGTATTCTCGATCATATCGCCGCTGCCCGAATTGCAGACAAGGTCGGTCAGCCTGCCTCCCTCAGCGAAGGTCACAGCCCATCCTGCAAGGTCTCCGCCCTCGAACACGGGCCATACCTCAGCAGCCGCACCGCTTGCATGGCGCAGGGTGATCCTGCCTTTCAGAGGAAGCTCGGGCTTTTGTCCGTCGGCGGAAGAGAAGTCTGCGGCGGAAAGCATTTTGCCTGCACGCTGCGAATTCGACCAGGCCAGGCTTTTAGAGACGTCATAAAAAGCCGCTTCGATGCCCGAGTTTTCAAACATCTGCACGAAGCTGTTCAACACGCTCACTGTCATCATCTCCTCACGCACAAAGTATTCCCTTACAATTATACAATAAACCCCCTACAAAGTCAAATTTTTTTAGCACACCCACTTTTTTTAATTCACCCACCTTTTTTAATTCACCCACCAATGTTTAAATCGTGCGCTTGGCAGGGCTTATTTT
>CAMVOF010000002.1:0-37517 GCA_947169055.1 uncultured Clostridia bacterium | reverse complement strand
GAGATACATAACATCCCCTATACCTCGGTAGACCTGCCCTACGGTAAGACCCTGACGAGGGAGGATGTGTTCGCCCATGACGGACAGGGCTACACCGGCCTGCTGGTGAACATCGACGAGACCTCCACAGGACAGCTCTACGACGCTGCCATGCTCTCGGAGTTCTGCAAAAAGAACGGCATGATCTTTGTCGTTGACGCCATAAGCTCCTTCCTTGCCGACCCCATCGACATGGACAAGCTGGGCATCGACGCTCTGATATTCAGCTCCCAGAAATCCCTTGCCCTTGCTCCGGGACTTTCGGTAGTTCTCCTCAGCAAGAAGATGTACGAGACAAGAGTTCAGGGCAAAAAGGCAAAGTCCATGTATTTCGACTTCAACAGCCACATCGAAAACGGCAAGCGCGGACAGACACCCTTCACTCCGGCTGTAAGACTTATATACGAGCTGCAGGATATGCTGAGGCATATCGACGAGCAGGGTCTTGAAAACAAGCTGGCTCACATGAAGGAGGTCGCCGAGGATTTCCGGGCAAGGCTCAAGGACACGAACCTCTCTCTGCCGGAGTACCCCATTTCCAATGCAGTTACTCCCCTCTACTTCCCCGACGGCAACGCCTACGAAGTATATGAGACTCTCAAAAAGGAATACGACGTTTTTGTTACCCCCAACGGCGGAGACCTTGCAAAGACCGTTATCAGAGTGGGGCATCTGGGCAACCACACCATTGAGGACAACATTATGCTCATCGAGCTGTTTAATAAAGTTATGAATAAATAAGGAGGGCACACACTATGAAGGTCATCACATTCAACGACATCAAAAGCCTTGACATCTCACCCGTTAAATGCTACGAATGGGTGGAAGAGGCGCTCATGCACAAGAACGAGGCTATCCTCCCTGCGAAGATAAGCCTGCATCTTGAGAACGACGCTTTCTTCAACGTAATGCCTTGCCTGCTGCCGCAGCAGGACGCAGGCGGAGTCAAGGTCATCACCCGCCACATCGGCAGAGTGCCTTCCCTTGACAGCCAGATCGTGCTTTATGATTATCAGACAGGCACACCCAAGGCTATAATGGACGGCAACTGGATAACCACCATGAGAACAGGTGCGGTCGCTGCGCACACCATCAAGACCCTTGCCGTAAAGGATTTCTACGAGATCGGCGTTATGGGTCTGGGAAACACAGGCAGAGCTGCTATGAAGGTGCTGCTTGCAATGTATCCCGAGAGACCTCTCAAGATCAAGGTACTCAAGTACAAGGATCAGCACGAGCTCTACACCAAGTACTTCAAGGGCGAGGACGGCAAGAACTATCCCAACGCCGAGTTCGTTTATGTTGACACCTACGAGGACGTTGTTAGAAACAGCGACGTCATCATCTCGGCAGTTACCTACACCGACACCGATTTCTGCCCGGACGAGTGCTTCAAGCCCGGTGTTCTGGTGGATGCAGTTCATCTCCGCGGATTCCTCAACTGCGACCTTGCCTTCGACAAAGTATTCTGCGACGACGACAAGCACGTCTGCGGCTTCAAGTATTACAGCAAGTGGAAGTACCACGCCGAGGTAGCCGACGTTATAACCGGCAAGGCTGTCGGCAGAGAGAACGACAGCGAAAAGATAATCGCCTACAACGTAGGACTTTCGATGCACGACATGAACTTTGCAAACAAGGTATTCGAGCTTTGCGGAAATGTGGGCACCGAGATATCCCTCGATCCCCCCACAGACAAGTTCTGGGTATGATCTTTCTTTCATCTATCTGCAATAAACGGAGGTAAACGCTCTTGACACCTGTTCAGCAGAATCTTCTGAAGCTCCTCAAGGAAATAGACGAGATATGCAAAAAGCACGATATAACCTATTACCTTGCAGGCGGCACAGCCCTCGGGGCAGTAAGGAACAACGGCTTCCTGCCCTGGGACGACGACATGGATCTATATATCACCAGGGAGAACTGGAAAAAGCTCGAGAAGGTCATCGACAGCGAGCTGCGGGAGGACAGAGGCTTTGCCTCCACCGACCGCAACGACAGATATCAGAACCCGATACTTCGCTATGTTGATAAGAACACCACAACGATCTACCGCTCGCAGGCTCTTGCGGGAGCTGCCTGCGGACAGCACGTTGAATTCATGGTAATGGACCCGGTTCCGAAGGACCCGGAGAAATACAAGGAGTTCAGACGGCTCCTGCTGGTATATACCGAGCTTCTGACCTCTTACTTCGTTGTTAACAGGCAGGTCGTCAACAAGGACTCCGATTTCGATTACGACACCTACAAATACTACTGCGACCTTATGGACGAAAAGGGCAGGCCTTATGTTCTTGGAATGTTGGAGGACAAGATATTCTCCTACAGCGACACCGACGAGGAATGTGATTACTACTGCCTGCGCTGGGGTCTGCGGATCTTGATGTATGAGCGCAAGAACTACGGCACACCGAGGCTCGAGCAGTTCGAGGATATAAAAGTCCCTGTGGGCTGCTGCGCAGAGGGTATCTTCCGCGAAGCTTACGGCGACACCTGGATGATGATACCCAACGCACAGGAGCAGGAGACCCACGATTCTCTCCACAGCCTGACCCTCAGCTATGTGAACTATATCGACGACTACCTCAAGTTCATGAACAAAGAGGAAGCCTTCGAGAAATACTGGGACTACAAGAAATACCGTGTGGATATGCTGGAGGTCAAGGAGCAGAACACGGCCAACCGCTTCAAGCTCTTTGCGGTGCGCGACAGGATGCACATAAAGAAGCTGCTGGACAAGAAAAAGCCCGACCTCATCAAGATGCTGGAGGAAGGACGGTACGAGGAGCTCCACGCTCTGCTCGACGACTATATCCGTCTCCAGCTCTCCGGCGATTATATGAAGTGGCAGGCCTTCATCGACCTGGACGACGAGATCATCTACACAGCGCTGATGCTGCTGATCGTCGGAGGACGCTATCACCACGCAAGAAAGATACTCAAGCTCTATCGCCTTGAACGGGAGCCTGACGAAAGGATACTCTACGCCGAGCAGCTTTCGGATGCGGTGAGGAACATCTCCATCGCGATATACGACCACAAGGACCTTGAGGAAGCGGCTGAGATATGCAGCGAGTGGCTGCCGAAGCACCCTGAGGTCATCGACCTGCAAAGGTGCAGCCTGCAGACCGGGCTTTACTTTGCAAAGACAAAGCAGGACTATACAGCCTGCCTTGAAAAAGCAGACGAGCTGCTTGCAAAGTATCCGGCTGACGGCGAGATAATGAAGCTGCGGGGAGATGCTCTGCTGGCTCTGGGACGTGAAGAGGAAGGCGTGCTCGCCTATCTTGACGCAAGAGAGAACACTCGCAACGGCATAGTGCTCAACGAGATGAAGAAAAAGCTTATTTCCCTGGGTGCGGACAAGGAGCTCATCGACTCCGCACCGCTGCTGTGAACTAAGAAGGATAAGGGTGTGAACGTTAATTGACTGATATACAAAGAGTGCTTTTCAAGCTGCTGACGGAGGTCGATGAGATCTGCGTGCAGAACGGCATACGCTATTATCTGAGCGAGAGCACGGCTCTTGCCGCAGCACAGAAAATGGGCTTCACCGATAAAAACGAGATAGTACACGCCGAGATCGCCATGCGTGCTCAGGAGCTTATAAGGTTCATCAACGCTTTCAACAAGCTGAAACCTAAGGACCGCACGCTGGAGAGCTGGCTCAACAATCCCGACTACACCGAGTTCGGCGCAAGATATGTTGCCGAGGACACGCTGTTCCTCGACCTGCCGAACAGCCACACCTACAGCCACTACGGCTTCGGGGTGAGGATAACCGTTATCAGGGACTTCCCTTCAAGCAGGATACGCTCGAAGTTTGCCACGATAAAAGAGACAGGCTGGGAGCTGACCTACAAGCCCGATCCCGACGAGATATCGAGGAAGGCTTCTCTCTGCAAGAGGTCTGTGATGCCCCAGATAAAAAGAGCAGGCGGCAGAGACAAATTCGCGGTGGAGCTTTTCAAGGAGCTTTGCAGGGTATATACCAACCCCCACGCCGAAAAGGTGTTCATCAAGCACTTCCGGGCAAGGAGGTACCACTTCTCCGCCGAGTGCTTCAGCGAGCCCGAGCTTGCGTCACTTGAGAATTACACCTTCCCGATGCCGAAGAAAAACGAATTTCTCCGCACGCTTTACGGCAGCTGGAAAAACAAGAAGCTCCCCGGCAGGCGTGTGACAGGCTGGGTCGTTGCGGACACGGCTATCCCCTACAGGGAATATCTTGCAGAGATAGAAAAGGCCGGCTGCTCGCTGGAGGAATATCTTGCGGTTCGTGAAAAAGCCATGAAGCTGAGAAACGACGGCGACGAGAAATTCAAGACTATCGAGCATTACTGGGCGCTGCTTTTCCGCACGGGCGACAGATACGATCTCTATGAGAAGTACGAGCCCATGAAGGAAGAGATACTGAGGCTGCACGATGCCGGACTTTACGACGAGCTGGCAGCAAAGCTTGCGCCTTACAAGAAGCTTCTCGACAAGAATTTCAAGGAAGGTCTGGGGCTCTGTTTTGACCCCGAGATCTTTGAATGTATGATGGACGTGCTCAAAAAGGACGGCAAGGAAGAATATGCCGAGCAGGTACGTGCCCTTGTTCCGCCGGAGCACTTTGAGCCTATAGTTATCAAGGATTACAGAGATGAATGATTTATTTGAAATAAAACAGGACGAGATCACCCTGCGCTGCGAAGCCACGGAGATGGAAGAGGGACAGGGCTCGATCTATATAGAAGAATATGTGCCGGATATCGAGGCTGACAAAAAGCTGCTGATCTACGGCGGACTTGTGCCCACAAAGGCTTTGAATATCACGGTGAAGTCCCTTGCGCTGCTCCACGAGGCAGGAGGTTCCTTCTCGGCTTATTTCTGCGTGGACAGGCTGCTTGAGAAAAAGTGCAAGAACAAGCTGGTCAAAAACGAGCTGGACGGCTGCTGCTTCTATGCAGAGGGCGCAAAGGCACTTGAAATATTGACAAAGCTCTGCGGCTATGTGCTTTTCATGCCGGAGGACAGGCTTGACTGCTTCATGCTGTGCTCGTCGGAGAACGTAAGCCTTAAGGACGGCGTACTGACCCCGATAAACACAAACGAATGCCGCATGATAACCCAGCTCACCGAGAAGCTCGTTATGGCTCTGCCTGCATTTGCAGCCGGAATGGAGCTTAAAAAGGAAAAGCTCCGTAACTCTGCCGACGAAAGCGATGACGACGAGCCCGAGGAGATCGCCGACAGCTCCGACAACGCCGACGACAACGAGATATCCGAGGCTGCAAGGGGCATAACCGCCGAAAAAGAATCTGACGAAAGGAGCAGCTCTGCCGAGCCGATAAGCAAATGAGCAAGATCAAAGAACCCATAGACAGGATCAACGCCGCAAACGCTGCTCTTCTTGAGCCGGTGCAGGAAAAGCTTATAGCTTATTCCACCTATAACCTGACAAGCGAAAACGACAACGTGGGCAGGCTGCTGCCGAAGATCGTTTCCAGTCCCCTTGCCGAGGGGTACACCCACGTCTGCGCGGTCTACAGCTTCAACGAGAGATTCACAGAATACCGCGAGAAGCACAGCTTCCCTGCAAACGTTCGCTTTGTTGCCTTCGACAGCGAGGAATACATCAGAGCTCTGCACACAGCGAAGCGCCTTGTTTCTGACGGCCGTCTGCCGACCTATTATGTCCGCCGCAAGGAGCAGGAGCATCTTAATCTTTTCTCCCACAAGAGCTTTCTCTATCAGGAGGAGATCGAGGACAAGTTCATCAACCGCACTCTGACGAAGCTGAACAAGTCCATAGCCATGTCTACAATGCTGACCTGCGAAAGCGAACAGGCTGCGGAGCTTATGACGAAGAAGCTCTACATCGAGGACTTTTTCAGAGGCAGGCTGATAAAGGCTGCTCTGCCCGAGATGTTCCCTGTCGATAAAGAAGAAACTGCTGATGAAGATGCAGCAGGCACGGAAACTGCTGAGACCAAAACCGCGAAATACACGCCCGAGGCTATCGAAGCTCTCAGGGAGAAATACAGAACGGCTGAGGAAGAAGAGCCGGAGGAAGAGCTTCCTGCGGACTACAGCGCTTTCATCGGAGAGGACATCCCCGAGGAGGAAGCTTCGGCTCAGAATATCATCAGCGTGCTGTTCACGGGAGAAGGCGAGTTCTTCCCTGCAAGGACTGCAAACAGGCGCAGGCTGCTGTTCGTGGCCTATCTTGCGGGACAGAACGAGAAGATGCTGGAGCTGAGGAACCTGGTCAACAGGATAGACACCGAGAAAAACAGCGTGACGGTCTACTCATACAGAACGACGAACACTGCCCTTTGCAGGACTTTTGCTCCGGGTGTGCGTGTGGTCGTCAGGAACGACTATGTTTTCAACGCGGCTGACATTGGGGCTCAGGCTGAAAAAATGGGAGAGGGCGGCTTTGATGAAAAGAAGCTCTGGCAGCTGGATCTTGAACGTGCCGCAGGCAGCGACAAGTTCGACGACATCCTCGTTTACGACACCGCCAACCCCTACTGGCACAGGCTTTGCGAAGCTGCCGACGCCGAGAGGAAGACCTTTGCTGCGGTATCCGTGGGTGCCGTTATGGAGCTTTATCCCGATGCAGCTTCCCTTGCAGAGATAATCGACCGCACTTACGACCGTCTGCTCACTGCCGACGGTGATGCCGAAAGACTGAATATCAAAAACCGAGGCAGGCTGCCCATAGTTTACAGCGATTGCTGGAAGGACATCCGACACTCGGAGGAAGAATTCAAGACAGCCTGCTACAAAGGAAAGCAGTATTACCTGCTGCAAAACAAAATAAGGCCCCTCGAAGGCTGCACGCTTATCCCCAAGCCCGAGAGCTGGGACAACACAGTTTTCTGCCCCGTTGTTTCCGAGGAGGACGCAAAGGCAGTTTCGGCTCTGTTTGAGGAAGTGCGCAAGGAGAAGCCTGAGCTTCGTATGTATCTGCATATCCTCACCGACGAGAAGCACAGCTTCAAGGACATCGGCGGCGAGGGCGTGACCGTTATCTCGGGAAAAAGGATACCCCTGCTGCTGGTTGCAAGATGCAGCTCCTTTGTTTATCCCTACACCGAGGACACAGGCCTTTGTGCTACCGCAAGGCTTATGGGAACAGCTGCCGCTAAGGCAGATTCGCCCAAGCTTTTAAAGCTGGCACTTGCAGGTCCCACAAACGGTATGCTTTATTCCGGCTACACCCCACAGATGCCGGAGGAGCCGGTGCTTGTGAACGACAAGTCCATATTCTCATGCTTCGAGATGACGGACGCTGAGCTTGACGGCTACGAGACAGCCGTTACCCTCGCTGCGAACGAGCAGCTATTTTCTACCGAAAGGCAGTAATTTATGACAAAATATTTGCAAGGCTTTGCCCGCTACCGTTTCCTGCTGAAAGAGCTTGTGAAGAAGGGCATAAAACTCAAATACAGGCGCAGCTATCTCGGAATAATCTGGACGCTGCTGGAGCCGCTGCTTACCATGATGGTGCTGACGCTGGTATTCAGCACCTTCTACGGAAGAGATGACCGCAGCTTCCCTGTTTATGTTCTGACAGGAAGGCTCTTATATAGCTTTTTCTCTCAGGGCACCAAGGCTGCGATGAAATCCATACGCTCCCACGCAGGAATGATAAAGAAGGTATATGTACCGAAGTACATCTATCCCCTTTCGGGAGTTATCTTCAATTTCATAATCTTCCTGCTCTCGCTGATAGTGCTTGTGGCAGTGGCGGTAATCCTGGGAGTTTACCCCAACTGGTGGACGCTCACGGCTGTATTCCCCCTTATCATCCTGTTCTTCCTTACCCTTGGCATAGGGATGATACTCTCGACCCTGGCTGTGTTCTTCCGTGACCTTGAATATCTCTGGGACGTTGCTCTGATGCTTATAATGTACACCTGCGCAATATTCTACAACGCCGAAAGACTTGTGAAGACTGGCACGGCGTGGGTGTTCAAGATGAATCCTCTGTACGGAGTTATAAAATGCTTCCGTGACGCTGTTTACGGCGACTCGATGTTCACCGAGCCCTACTGGTTCTATATGCCGCTGATAACAGCGATCGTGACGGTCATCGTGGGATTCTTCTTCTTCAAGAAGCTGCAGGACAAATTCATACTTCACATCTGATAAACAGAAAGGGAGCTTTAAATGGCTAAAAACGCTATCGAGGTCAAGGATGTCTCGATGAAGTTCAACCTGAGCAAGGAAAAAGTTGACAGCTTGAAGGAATTCGTTATAAAATTCCTGAAGCGGGAGCTTAAATACAACGAGTTCTGGGCTTTGAAGAACGTGAGCTTTGATGTTAAGAAAGGCGACAGAGTGGGCGTTCTTGGGCTTAACGGAGCAGGCAAGAGCACGCTGCTGAAAGTCATCGCGGGAGTGTTCAAGCCCACAGAGGGACAGGTCATCCGCCACGGAAGGATAGTTCCGCTGCTGGAGCTGGGTGCAGGCTTCGACTCGCAGTACACCGGCAGAGAGAACATATTCCTCTACGGGTCTGTGCTGGGATACTCGAAGGATTTCGTGAAATCGCGGTTCGACGAGATAGTTGAATTTGCGGAGCTTGGGGAATTCATCGACGTTCCGCTGAAAAACTACTCATCGGGAATGAAATCCCGTCTCGGCTTTTCTATCGCAACGCTGATCGACCCCGACATCCTCATTCTTGACGAGGTGCTCTCGGTGGGAGACGCGAAGTTCAAGAAGAAGAGCGAGAAGAAGATAATGGGAATGTTCGACTCGGGAGTTACGGTGCTTTTCGTTTCCCACTCAATCGCTCAGGTAAAGAGGCTCTGCAACAAGGCGATAATCCTTGACCACGGCAAGCTGATAGCCTCCGGCGACATCGAGGACATTGCGCCGATATACGAAAAAATGACGGAATAAGGACATACAAAAAAGAGACCCTCCTTTGAGGATCTCTTTTTTTGATATAATGATCTTTATCTTGCGGAAGCAATAAATCTGTTGAGCTCGGCAACATTGAGGCACTTCTCGACAGCAACTTCCTTGGTGATCTTCTTGTCCTTGACAAGCTTTGCAAGCTCCTGGTCGAGGGTCTGCATTCCAACGTTCTTACCGGTCTGCATAGCGGAGTTGATAAGGTGTACCTTATCGTCACGGATCATAGCCTTGATGTTATCGGTGGCGTTGAGTATTTCGCAGCAGGCCACACGGCTCGTACCGTCAAGAGTACGGCAGAGGGTCTGAGTACAGATACCAACGAGAACCGATGCAAGCTGAGTTCTGATCTGGTGCTGCTGGTGAGCAGGGAAAACGTCGATGATACGGTCGATGGTAGAAGCAGCGTCCGTTGTATGGAGGGTGCTCATTACAAGGTGTCCGGTCTCGGCGGCGGTAACGGCGGCTTCGATAGTCTCGAAGTCACGCATTTCTCCTACGAGGATGATATCCGGGTCTTCACGGAGTGCAGCACGGAGAGCCATTGAGAAGCTGGGAACGTCGGGTCCGATCTCTCTCTGGTTTACCATACATCTCTTATGAGCGTGCATATACTCGATAGGATCCTCGATGGTGATGATATGAGCGGATTTATGAAGGTTAACGTGGTCGATCATAGCGGCCAGTGTTGTAGATTTACCGGAACCGGTAGGTCCTGTTACGAGAACAAGTCCACGGGGACGCATAGCAAATTCTGCAAGTACAGGCGGCAGACTGAGGTCGGTAAGTGTCGGGATATCGTTTCTCAGCAGACGGATAGCGATAGCCGTATTTCCTCTCTGGCGATATACGTTTACACGGTGACGGAAGCCTCTGGTCGATACGAATGTAAAGTCGGTATCAATATGATCCTTTATAGACTGGCGCTGCTTATCGGTACACATATCCTCGCAGATCTTGAGGATATCGATCTCGGTCATATCCGGATAGCTTGAGAGCTTTCTTAAGTTACCGCCCTGTCTTACGATAGGGGGGATTCCGACTGTGAAGTGAAGGTCGGAGCATCCGAGCGCTCTGGACTCGTCAAGGATCTTGTTAATATCTACTGACATGGAATATTTACCTCCAATTTTTTATATTTTGCCGTGCTCTTCGCAGCCCGGCATTTTTTACTGTTTTTTATACCGCGTAGGTTACACGGATGAGCTCGCCCATATCGGTAACGCCCTGCTGAACAAGCTTTGAAACGTTGTCACGAAGCAGCAGGCAGCCTTCTTTTCTTGCAAGCTCGGATATCTCCTCGCTCTTTGCTCCGGCTGCGATGATCTCCTTCATCGTCGGGGTCGCAAGCAGGATCTCGTGGATAGCTGTACGTCCCTTATAGCCGCCGTTGCACTTGGAGCAGCCCTTGATATTTGCCTCATAGATAGGCACGGAAGCATCTATGCCCATCAGCTTATTCTCTTCGTTGGTGGACATTCTTTGCTTCTTGCACTCGGGGCAGAGCTTTTTGGTGAGTCGCTGAGCAACAACGCCGATAAGAGAAGTAGCCACCATGTAGGCGTCAACTCCCATATCCACAAGACGGGTAACGGTGGATGCTGCGTCGTTGGTATGAAGTGTGGAAAGAACAAGGTGTCCTGTGATAGCGGCTCTGATACCGATCTCGGCGGTCTCGGTATCACGCATCTCTCCTATCATTATAATGTCGGGGTCCTGACGGAGGATGGATCTCAGCGCAGCGCCGAAGGTCATGCCGGCCTTCTCGTTTATCTGGCACTGGTTGATATTGGCGATCTTCTTTTCGACAGGGTCTTCGACGGTGATAACATTGAGGTTCGGCTTGGCGATCTCGCCCAGAGCCGCATAAAGTGTTGTAGATTTACCGGAACCGGTAGGTCCTGTTACGAGGACAACTCCCTGAGGCACCTTCAGGCAGGAGAGGAATCGGTTGTAGTTGTAGTCGGTCATACCGAGGTCCTGTATCCTTCTTACCGAAGCGTCTCCGGCCAGGATACGCAAAACGACCTTCTCGCCGTAGACCATTGGCAGGTTGGATACACGAAGGTCGAGGACCTGTCCGTCAACTTCCTGAGACATACGGCCGTCCTGAGGGATTCTCTTCTCGGCGATGTTCATTCCCGAGAGGATCTTGAAACGGGTCACCAGCGAAACGTGAAGTGCGGGAGAGAGGGTCATCAGCTCGATAAGGTCACTGTCGACTCTGACTCTGATCTTTGTGATATCCTTGAAAGGCTCAATATGGATATCCGTTGCACCCATACGGTGGCTGTTCTCGACGATAGCTGTTGCCAGCTTAACGATAGGAGCACTTTCGATTCTCTCCTCGGACATATCCTTGAGATCTTCGAGGTTGAGCTCCTCTTCCTTCTCCTTCTGAGCCTCGGCAGCGATGGACTGTGTCTGGCCCTCGGAGTACATCTTACCTATTGCGCGGTTGATGGAAGCCTTTGTTGCAAGCATCGGAGAGATGCTGCAGCCTGTTATGGCTCTCAGGTCTTCAAAAACATAGAAGTTAACGGGGTCATTTGTGGCGACGCCCATTCTTTTGCCCATTTTGTCAACGGCGATAACATTGTACTTTCTTGCGATAGGCTCCGGAACTTTCTTAACGATATCCGGCATAAGCGTCTTGTTATCCAGGTCGATAAAGGGAACGTTCAGTCTTTCCGCCAGCACCTGTGTGAACTGAACATCAGACACAAAGCCCATCTCGATGATTATATCACCGAAAAGCTTACCCTTTGATGAAGGGTCCTTCTGCTTGGCGAGAACCTGCTGCAGCTGTTCGTCCGTTATCAACTGTTTGTCAACAAGGTATTGACCTATAGGTCCGTTTTTCATTTGATCTGCTCCTTCCTTCTCCGCAACAAGTAATAAAGAACTCTCCTGACGTTTGCGGTTCGCCGGGAGACATACTCTTTCCCTTCCCGGGAAAAAGTATACATGAAAAAGCCTAAAGCCTCTTGTATTTACTAAAAAAATGTGCTAAAATAGGTTATAACAAGTTTATTCCGATCTGGGAGGTATAGAAATTGGGCACACAATACTATATTTATATGGCCGTTATCTATGTTTTTGCATTTTTATTCGGTGCATCGGTGGGCAGCTTTCTTAATGTCTGCATCTACCGCTTGCCGAAAGAGGAATCGCTTATTAAGCGGAACTCCCACTGCATGAGCTGCGGCGAAGAGATCAAACGCCGCGATCTTATCCCGATAGTCAGCTGGTGCATCCTCAGGGGAAAATGCCGTGCCTGCGGAGCAAAGATCTCTCCGAGATACACGGTGGTCGAAACACTGAACGCTTTGCTCTGGGTCTTCATTGCATGGAAGACGGACGTTATTGTACATCCGATAGACTTCATACTCACAGCACTGCTCTTCTCGGCACTGATCGTTGTATTCTTCATGGACTGGGACACGCAGCTGATCTCCAACTATGTGGTGATCTTCATAGCTGTTCTCGGCATCCTGCGCTTTGTCTTCAACCACACCGAGAATGACATACCCCTGTGGTCGGTGATCGTAGGAACATTTATCGTATCCGTACCCCTGCTGCTTATCGAGCTTGCCTCAAAGGGCAAGGCCATGGGCAGAGGAGATGTTTATCTGATGGCTGCCTGCGGGCTGTACCTCGGTATGCAGGGCATCCTCGTTGCCCTTGCGGTAGCCCTCATCACCGGTTCCATAGCCGGAATAATCATCAAGCGCTTCACAAAGAACTCGGTGTTCGCATTCGGGCCCTGGCTCTCACTCGGAGTAGCGGTTGCCGCACTTTACGGCGACGTCCTCGGTCAGTGGTACATGGACTTTACCGGCATCACCGAGATGCTCGCATCGTAAACTTGTTTTAAAAAAACACACTGCCGCTCCTTTTTCGGGGCGGCTTTTTCACGTTTTTGCTCAAAAATTCCTCCCGGACAGGCTTGCTGCCCGAGGGGAATTTTTCAACAGGCGGCGCGAAGCCGCCCGTGAAATGATATTCTGTTTTCTTTAAGATCAGTCAACCCAGTCGTCAGGCTTGGTGGTGGTGATCTGATCCTTCATGATCCAGATATCGGTTACTGAATCAGCTTCAAGCTGTTCGTAGGTGAAGGTGGATGTGCCGAACTGTCCGCTCCAGTTTGTTGCGATGTAGATATTCAGAGTCTCGCCGGCACTCATATTAAGGGTCTTGTTGACATCGTTGCCCATCCACGCATTATTTGAGTTGCCGTCAGCTCTGGTCTCACCGACGAGGTTGCACTTCCAGCCGGTGGTCACTTCGCCCCAGTCATTGGGCTTATAGGTCTGGCTGCTCCAGTGTACTTCGATAAGGCCGGTGAAGCTGCTTGCACCGTTATGGTCGGCTGCATAGGCTGCTTCGGCTTCCGCCTTATCGTTATAGAACTTCTTGTAGTACCATACCTTATAGGACTCGCCGGTATTGGGAACTACATACTCCAGGCCGTCGATAGTGAACGTTGCATCGTCGTCCATCTTGAACAGATGGCTGCTTCCTGCACCGCAGGCGTTCTCGGCAAAGGGCATATTGCTGTTCGACGAGTTGACATTATTGTCATAGAATATCTGGCCTTCTGCCGTTGCGCATTTTGCAAGGATCTTATTATCCGCAGGTGCCTCAAGGAATCCGATAGTCAGCTTGGTGATCTTTGGCGGTTCTGTCTTGTCGATATGCCAATCGCCCCAGATATCCTTATAGATATACAGGTCGTGTGTCGAACCCGAAACATTGACAGTATAGCTTGAACTCTTGGACGGAACCATGAATGTTGTGGAGCAATAGATCTCTACGGACTTGGTACCTACGCAGTCGTTGTTCCACATCGAAACCACATTTGTGATATCGTATGCTGAGCCGCCCTGCTCAATGTAATAGGAATGAGCACCTGAAGATCTGGGCTCTATGAGCATCGAGCTCGGTGAGTCGATGAAGTGGAGATTGAGGGCAAGGGAATTTATAGTATAGGATGATTTTTGCAGAACTACATTTCCGCTTGCATCGTAGTAATAGTAATAGTCGATGGTCTTGCCGTAATCAGCTTCGGATACAGTGAGCTTAGCGCTGTCGCCGCCGACCTTGATTATTGTTCCCTTCTTAACGGTAAAGGTATCTGTGCTTCCTGCTGCACGGTTGAGATCCCAATCCTTGTCATACCATGTAGCAGCCTGAGAAGTAGAGTTCCAGGTGAATTGTTCGTTGGTATTTACGTAGATCTTTCCGTTGTACGGGAATACATAGGTGACTCTGATATCAGCAGAATCTGCACCCTCGATGGCCTTATCCTTGGCTACAGGCTTATAGGTGACCTTCGTGCCGTTGAGAATACCGCCGAGAGCTTCGTTGTTTGCCTTGTTGACGAACTTGTCGAACTCCTTGTCGGCTTCGGTGGGTGTGGGGAGATCAATAGGAAGAGATGCCGATCCGCCCTGAGGAACATAGTAGGATGTATAAACATTTCCGTTAAAGTCTTCAAATTCTACCTGAACGCCCTTTACCCAGTAATTATATACTGTGCAGACGCCGAGAGAAGTATTTGCTTCGTCTAACGTACCTACCATACCGCCGGTGCCATTGGGACCGTAGTACCAGCCCTGAGAGAAATATTTGTCCATTTCTTCGGTAACGGTATATCTTGAAAGCTCGGGATTAGACGGTAATACCGACATGATCGCCGTTCCCTCGGGAACATTAGGAACAGACTGGCTGAGACCGTTGTTGTTGAACTTAACGGTGAACTTCTTTGCAGGACCCGAAGGAGTCGGAGTCGGGGTCGAAGTTGCCGTCGGGTTTACAGAGGACGGATTTACGACAGATGTCGAAGTCGGAGCTGCCGAGTAGGAAGCCGAGCCGTAAGCACCGCTTACGAATACTGTATCGAGAGCGGGAACGAAGAAGATATAGAGCTTATCCTTCTTGGTAGCTACGTTGGGGTCGATCTCTATCGAGAACTGATCTGCGCCCTCAGGCTTATAGAGGCTGTTCTGAGAGTTGATATTGATGAACTCAACGGACTCTCTGTAGTTGTATTTTCTGTCGGTATCGCGCTCATAAACGCCGCTGCCTGCTTTCATGGAATAGCCGGCGAAGTCCAGCGTCATGAAGGACTGACCGACATAGGTCGAGTACTCCGAGAGCGTGATGTCGAACTCTTCTTCTGCATAGAGGGCTTCCTGGCCGACAGCAAAATCGTTGATAACTGTCGAACCGTTCCACTGACCTCTTCTTACCACGCCCTTGCAGCCCTTGGCTGAAGAGCCTCTGGTGGTAACGTTATCGATCACATAGACCGAAGTGAATTCACTTGATGCTGCCGGTACGGGATCGGAAGCATTTGCGCCGACGATCTTAACTTTTGTAGCGTAGGTAAGCTCGCGGCTCATATACCTTGCGACATAGATTGCAATGCTTTCTTCATCGTTCTGGCTTTTAATCCTTGAAGCTATCCGCGAAGTCGGACTGACTATTGCCAAAACTCCTGCCATTACGATGCCCATGAGCACCATAACGACGATCAGCTCAACAAGGGTAAAGCCTTTTTGATTTTTCTTCATAATTCTTTACCTCCTGTCATCAAGATGTCGGATAGACCGGTGCGCTGATATTGAGCACGGGGCTTGTTCCGCCGGCAGACTGGAACGTATAGTTCACTCTGCGTACTGTGGAATTGAAGGAACCCGGGCTCGGAGTCAGAGTTGCCTTTACCAACGAAGCTGTTGTTACGGTGATCTGGATATCGGTGGAACTGTCATAGTTCGTATTGAAATAACCGAAATCGCAGGCCTCGCCGGCTTTGACTGTTCTGGTATAGGTCGGTGCTGTGTGGATATATCCGTCCTGAGTTCTGTTGCCCTCATAGAGATATCCGTCGTTTACGGTTACGCTTATCGTTATCGACTCGTAATACTCATTCTTGAAATAGAACTTATACTCGCCGACGATATCGTTGGAAGTTGCCATTGAATTAAGGCCTATAGTCGGCTGGATCGTCTTCACCTGGAAGTCGAACTCAGAGCCGAAATACTGCTCGTTGGCCTGGTAGAGGCCGTAGTCGGGAGCCTTAACGGTGGTTCCGCCGGCAGGGACGAAATTCATGAAATAGTTCTTGCCTGAGGGAGTAAGGTCTTCCAGCTGGCTGTCGGCCTTTTTGCCGATGATCGCTGTCTGGTTGGCGAGGTCGGAATCACGCATCTTACTGCGGTTCGAGAGCTTGTTTGCGTTGCTGATAACTGTAAGTACGCAGCTTGCCACGATGGCAAAGATGACCATTGAGACCATGATCTCGACAAGCGTCATACCTTTGGAGAGTTTCTTAGTATTCTTCATATCTGTCCCCTCCTTCATCAGTTATGCTTAACGTAATACTTGAACTTAAGATTACCGGAAGAAGGTGATTTTGCAGCGATATATCCGAGGATGGAATCGTTGGCGGGCGGACAGTTGAAGATATTCTGGATGTTATGGTTCTGAGATACTGTGTAGCTCTCGACCTTGATCTGTCCGTAAACGCCGCTGAAATCGCCGGGGTTTGCAGGCTCGGTGAACTTGACGAAGGACTGAGGTCCGTAAACCACGCCCTGGAGTCTTGCGTGCAGACCGCTGGAGCCTACATACATAGTCATACCGTCGGGCAGCATATAGAAGATATTGGTGTTGCCGTAGTTGGTCATCGTGCTTCCGTTCATCGGGCAGAACTGAGTGTCGCAGATCATTGCGCCGGACTTCTGGTTTCCTGCAGGGCGGAAGGTCACGGAAGTAGAGGAGTTTGCTGCCGCTGTCCTGGTATAGAAGTTATCGGTGGCTTCTGCTCCGTTGTTAGGATCGTAGAACATGAAGTAAACGAAGTAGTCACCTGTCTTAGCGCTGTTATCAACTCTTATCCTTGTGAGGATAGAGGAATTGGTGTTCTTGGAAACAGGGAGCA
Source organism: uncultured Clostridia bacterium (assembly GCA_947169055.1). GTDB lineage: Bacteria > Bacillota > Clostridia > Oscillospirales > Ruminococcaceae > FB2012. The sequence continues at coordinate 20,614 of CAMVOF010000002.1, read as the reverse complement.
GGATAACGATATCCTCGTTGGTGACCTTGACGGTCATCATACCTGCTGTACCTCCCTGCAGCTCGCCTACCTGAGCAGTGGTGAGCTTGCAGCTCTTGTATACCTCAAGGCTTCCGCCGAGCCATACAGCATTATACTGTGCCGGAGGCATACCGGACAAAGTGATATTGGAGATGAGATGTTCGCCGGAGCCGTCGGTATATTTATCCTCGATGCCGTGAGTAAGCGCGAACTGGAACTTATCCTGGATGTACTTGGCAGCCTTTGCAAGGTCGGGGTTAGCGACGTTGTTTATGGTACCGTCCTTGTACATATTGTTAGGAGTACTGTCGCGGTAGGAGGAAGGATTGCTTATATCAGGGTCATCTCTTACGCCGTACTCATAAAGTCCGGGAGCGTAGTCTATACGAGGCTTAACGGAGCGCGTGTTGGAAGCATTCCAGTCGATCCTCAAGATGCAGTCCAGATTTCCGCCGGAGTTGCCGGTGATGATGGAGCCGCTGGGTCCGTAAACATTACCGCCGACATACAGAGCGCCCTTAACGGTGAGCTTGCCTGCGGAGATGTAAATGTCGCCTTCAACGAACATATCGCCGTTAACGATAGCGCCGCCGCCGTTCTGGTTGATGTAAACATTACCCTTCTGAGAAGAACCGGAGCCCTTCTTTACATAGACGTTACCGGTGATGAACTCTCCGACACCGTTCTGATAGAGGGACATACCGGCATTAGATATTGCCGAGCTTACCACCGACATCTCATTCTTGACTTCGTTAGAAGCGTAAGTGGGTATGCTGACAGAGCCGATATAGAGGTTGCGGCAGTACATATCGATAGAATCCTTCTTTGTACCGTCGTAGCCGCCGATAGAGCAGCCCTGGCCTACAATGATGTTGCTGTCGCTGTTGATGTAGCCGTCTCTGTTGAGCAGGAAGTTCCTGTCATAGCCGGAATCTGCCTTACGCTTACCTGCCTGGTCGATCTTGCCCACATCGGTCTTCATATCCAGGTTGGTCATGAAGATGTTGCCGACTGCTGTGATCGTAGGAGCGTGGCCATAGATAGTATCCTTGATATACTGAGTGGTAGTACCCTGGCCGAAGTAGAAGTTACTGTTGGTGTAGAGGTTACTGTTGAAGTAGCCGTTGGAGTTATGGAAACTTGTAACGGTAGTTGTGTCAAGGTTTTCGATCATGACGTCGCCCCAAACAGGAGCAGCGATATCTGTAACGTTATAGCTTCCGTTGGTCTCGATAACGTTGTTAGACTCGTAGGGTCTTGTTACCTTGCCGTCAAAGAACGCACTTGCGATCTCTGTTTCGCCGTTGTAGGTAGCCGCCGATTTTACTACCACACCGCCGTTGGCATTATAGATATAGATCGTGCAGGTACCGCCTGCAGTGTACTCATCAGCATTGATAATTGTGTCCGAGCCCTCTTCACGCAGGGTACATACGACCTGCGTTGCGGTCTCTTCGGTATTACCGCCTGCGAGAGTCTTCAGCTTGTCATAATTAACATACTGATTGCCTGTCGAATCGGTTTCTACGGGGAAGGTGCTGAGATAACCGACGAGATAATTTTCTGCAATGATCTGCGCCTGGGTCTTGCAGAGATTTTTGTTCGACTGCTGATTGGAATAGCTTGCTATCTTCAAAGCAGTCGCAGCAATGATCAAGATGACCGTCGTGAAGCAGAGGACAGTCAGAAGAACAGCGCCTTGTTCATTTGCCTTGATCTTTTTCCTCATATTTACCACCTTTCTCTCAAAATTCAATCCCTTTTCCAATGTTTCGTCTTCTGAATAAAACATTTAACTTTTTTATAACACTTTTCGGTAGGGGGCTTTTTTGCCCTCTACCTACCGAAAAGCACTATACGATTTTACTCGGAAGCACCGTCAGCGGGCTTCTCGTTATTTGCCTCAAGCGGATTCTGGAGCTTCGGCATCATCATGAGAACCATAGTCATATCACCTGTGATGACTTCTTCGTTGATGTCATCGATGGTGCAGGTAGTAACTACAAGGCTCTTCTTGGTGTTTGTCGGAAGCGAGTCAACGAATGCCTGGAGGTCTTCAAACTTGCAGTTGAAGTTGAACTGCAGGGTGTATGCGGGAACGTCAACAGGACCGAACTTGGGATCCTCGACGATATCCTGCTGATCGGCAGTGCCCTGTGCGATCTTATCGAGCTCGGTATCTGCGGCCTGAGACTCTGCAACGATATAAGCAAGTGTTACGGAGCTGTATGCAGAGATAGCGAGGTCGGTATTGGTGATCTCATACTTATCGAGCATACCGTCGATAGTATTAGCAACGTCCTTGGAGTCCATCTTGTCGTAGAAGTTGCCGGCGATGTTGGTCACATCGTTGTAAGCCTTTTCTACTCTTTCCTTGAGGTCGCTGTTGGCATCTACCTCGGACTTCTTCTTGTCTCTTGTTACGATGACCTTGTCATAGTCCTTATTTGCCGAATCAAGGTCTTCAAACTTAGGTCTGATGAAATACATTATTCCGATCGCCCATACAGCGATTACTGCGAGGGCTATAAGAATGACTTTGTCACGATAGGTCAGTTTCATTATTCAGAGACCTCCTCTTCCTTAAGATAAAGCTGGAGTGTGCTGATGATAACGGGATCATCCTCTTCGCCGGTACCGGTGTATCCGGTGAAGGTCACGTCCTTAAAGTAATTCAGATCCTGTATCTTCTTAACGAAGTCGGGAGCCTGAGCCTGATCGCTGACCTTGATATCGGTGATCGTTACGAGAGCGGAAGTCTCGTCATAGGAGAAGCCAGTGTACATAGCGTCTTCGGAAGTAGAACCTACTGCCTTAGCGATCTGCTCGAAGATCTTCTTCTTGAGTACGGGCAGGCGGTCCAGCTTATCCTTAGCGTTCTCCACCTTATCGTTATACTCCTGGATAGTAGTCAAATGAGCTTTCAGCACATCCGCGGCTGCTATCTGTTCATCCAGCTCCTTGATCTCCTTGTTTACGTCCTCGATATCCTTGCGGACGCCGTCCTCCTTCATTCCGATAAAGAACGCGATCGCTGCGATAGCTATTGCAGAAGCGATAACTACGATAGCGGCTGTGATGAGCAGCGAGGTAGCGCCTTCTGTGGTCTTACCTGTTGCGGTATCGATCTCCAGGAGGTTGATACGCTCGGTGGATTTGTTTCTCTTATACAGAGAACCGATAGCGTTTGCGAAGATCGTGAACTCGAAGTTCTCATATCCTGTGATCTGAGCGGGAACACCGAGGATCGAAGCCTTGATATCCATTCCGTCGAGGGAGTCAACGAGCTTGATGAAGTCGTCGATCTTACCGTAGAGGATAACGTTCTCGAGTCCCGGGCCGCCTCTTGCCTTATTGAACTGCTCCATTCTGAAGATGTTCTCGTTAAGGGCTTCGGTTATGTAGTCCTCGGAGTCATAGTCGGAAGCATCTATCGGAACGTATCTTGCGAAAGCCATCTGTCCGTTCTCGAAGAGTGTCAGGCCGAGGAAGTTCTCATCCAGCTGGCAAACGAGCAGCGGCATCTTTTCGTTGTTGGACTTATCGGCAAGAACGATTCTCGAGATCGAGTTACAGCTGATGTTTACCGACTTGAGGTTGATGCTCATGATGTTGAAGAGCTTTCTGAAGGACTCAACTATCGAGCTGGGGCAGGCAGTTGCCAGCACCTTAACGGAGCCGGGGTTCTCCTCGCCTGCTTCTCCTACAACGGTGTAGGAGATCGAGTACTCATCCGAGATACCCATTTCCTGGCTCATGTGGTTCTGGACCATCTGCAGGAACTCATTGCCCTTAGCCTTAGGAACTACCAGTTCCTTGAAGACGATGTTGCTGGAAGAGAAGGTAACTATTGCCTCTCTGTCCATCATGAGCTCTGCCTTGAGGTTTGTAACGAGAAGATCTGCGAGGCCGGAGAGGTTGATGATCTCTCCGTTCATGATCATTTCCTCGGGAACATCAACTGTGAGTGATTTCTCGATCCTGATCTTACCTGCCGAGTTATCGCCTTTAACAATGTGTACTTGTCTGTCCGAAATATCAAATGACAGCATTTATTCTTCACTCCATTCAAGTTTATTGATTCTAAGATTAAGTATTTTCCATACCGGCCATACCGCCGTAGAGCATCGGGAAGATACCTGCAAGGCAGAGACCTATCGCAACACCCATGAAGATTATCATAAGGGGTTCCATAAGGCCGACAAGTCTTTCAACTGCCGAGTCTGCTTCTTCCTCGTAGAAGTCCGCTGCCTTTTCAAGGATCTCGTCCAGAGCACCGGATTCCTCGCCGACGTATATGATCGAACAGAACATTCCTTCAAATATCTCGGTCTTTGAAAGCGAAGCGGAGAGCGGAGAGCCCTGCTTAACTTCGTCAACGACCTGGATAAAGCACTTATCAACATAAGTGTTGCTGAGTATCCTGGACGAACGCTCGAGGCACTCGACCATGGAGATACCGCTCGAATAAAGCGAAGAAAGGGTCCTTGCGAATCTGCCCTCGTAGATCTTTACCATAAGGGGACCCACGGCAGGCATTTTGATCTTCACTCTGTCGTACCAGAGTCTTACGGACTCGACTTTAAGTCCGTAGATGATACCGAAGACGATAACGATAACTGCTATCAGGAGAACATACCACTTGGACTTGAAGAAGTCACTGAATGCGAACAGCGCCTTGGAAAGTGCCGGCATTTCTTCTTCCTTCATCATTCCGGCGAACTGCGGCATGATAAAGGTGAACATTCCTATTACCATCGCAACGCAGAGGATACCGAGGATGATCGGGTATGTACTTGCGCTCTTAACTTTGTTGTTGAGCTTGTTGGAATTTGCGTAGTAGTCGCTGAGTCGCTGCATGGTGATGTCCAGCGTACCGGAAGTCTCTCCGGCATCGACCATCGAGATGAAGAAGTCAGGAAACGTACCCTGTCTTGTCCTCAGAGCCTCGGTAAAGGTCGAGCCCTTGTTTACGTCCTCGTAAACGCCGAGCCAGGTCTCCTTGGCGCCCTTGTGCTCTTCTTCCTTGTAAAGAATGTCGAGCGCACGGACGATAGTCAGACCCGAGGTCATCATCGCGGCAAGCTGACGGCAGGAGAAAGCGAGCTTCTTGGTATTGAACCTGTAAGAATTCTTTCTGACTCCTCCCAGAGCCTCTGTGTAGCTGATACAGTAAAGGCCCATGTCGTGTATTTTTTCCAGGACCTCCTGCGGGGTTTCAGCTTCGAGAGTGCCCTTGACAGTTTTGCCGGTGCTGTCCTTAGCAACGTAGCTGTAATTTTTCATTCTTTGGTTACACCTCCACAATACAATACGTTAACGGCACGCCCATTATGGCAGGTGCACCGCGCACAAAACGCATTTTTATAATTATAACATTTTTCGTTATAATAATCAAGGAATTTTTGGATTTTTGCCTGACAAATTATCGGTGTCTTTTTTATTAAAAGTGAACAAATTGAACATACGGCGCTTAAAACCCCACGATTTTACGCCAAACCTACTGTTTCATTCATTTAACAAATTCATATTAACGGGTCTTCGGACTGTTCCGCCTGCTCCATGAGCCTTATCTTTTCCTCTCCGCGCTTTTCTCCTCCGATGATAAAGGGGTGGAGCTTTGCATAGCGCTTGAAGGCCAGCAGGTAGCCCAGGAAGAACAGGACGCAGGAGCCCACGATGCCGAAGAGCACTGCGGAGACGAATTTCATATCAAGGTATCCCTCGAGCCAGACGAAGGGGAAATACACGATATTATACACGGCCATAGCCTTTCCGTGGGGCTCGAAGGTATCGCGGAAGATCGTCGGGGCAAAGCAGACGAGCAGCAGGAAGAACAGAGTTATGGTGATGTTGACGCTGCTCCAGATCTCGTAGGCTGCGTGGCGTTTGCCGTCATCGATGAAAACCACGAGCTGCACTACAAAAAATATGATGAAAGCGATGACTGAACGGAGCTCCTCGCTCATCAGAAAGTCCCTTGTTTCGCCTTCCGGCAGCAGAGACACGAGGATAGGACAGAGGATGACGCCGACCACCACGGCCAGCGCAGTCGCAACGAACATCAGCCCGATACGCGCAAGAGTATAGATAAGAAATTTAAGTGAATCCAACGGTCTCATCCCCTTTGCCGCTCATAGTTATACCATTATATACTATATTATATCACAATAAGCCCCAAGGTGCAATATGATAATATGAAATAGAGGTATATTTTTAAAGGCAACACCGCACAACCCACGGCTAACGCCTCTGCACGCCATCTGCTTGCCAGTTTTCCGTCATATCACCCAAATTCTCCTTGACGTTGCGTAAAGCGAAGTGAACTTCGCTTGCAAGCCTGCGTCGAATTTAGGCGATCTGACAGAAAGCTGGCGAGCTCAATCTTGATTGAGCTTTTGCATCCTGACGCACAGGAGTAGTGCGGTATTGCCTTAATATTTTTCACCTCTGCTTTGTCCTGCAAAAAATCGCAAAAGCTTTTTGGGTCCGGCGGCAGGAAATCGTCAATATACACAATTCTTGCAAAATCGTCAAAATCGTATTGAAAAATTCACAGATGTTTGCTATAATAAAAGCAGGCTAAAAAAGCTTCTTGACAAGGAGGATCAATTATGGGCGGATTTTTCGGAGCTGTTTCGGACGAAAACTGTGTCTATGACATTTTCTACGGAACAGACTACCACTCTCATCTCGGCACAAGACGCGCAGGCATAGTCATGCACGGCGAAAAGGGCTTTGACCGTGCGATCCACAACATCGAGAACTCACCCTTCCGCACGAAATTCGCAGACGATGTGAATTCCATGAGTGGGACAATGGGCATAGGATGTATCTCGGACTATGAGCCGCAGCCGCTTATGGTGCGTTCGCATCTGGGTACATACGCGATAACCACCGTCGGCAAGATAAACAACACCGACGAGCTGCTTGATCTGGTCTATAAGAACGGCCACACTCATTTCCTTGAGATGAGCGGCGGAGACATCAACGCCACGGAGCTGGTCGCAGCCGTTATTAACCAGTGCGACACGATAGTCGAGGGTATCCGCTTTGCTCAGGAGAAGATAAAAGGCTCCATGACCCTTATGCTGATGACCTCGGAGGGCATCTATGCTGCAAGGGACAAGCTGGGCAGAACGCCTGTTGCTCTGGGCGTTAAGGAAGACGGCAGCCGCTGCATTTCCCTTGAATCCTTTGCTTACCTCAATCTCGGTTACTCCCACGACAGAGAACTGGGACCTGCCGAGATAGTTTTCGTTGACCGCAGCGGTGCAGAGACTGTTTCTCCGCCGCAGAAGAAGATGAAGATATGCTCCTTCCTGTGGGTATATTACGGTTATCCCTGCTCGTCCTACGAGGGTGTCACCGTTGAGCAGATGCGCTACAACTGCGGAAAGATGCTGGCTCAGAGAGACAACGTCACTCCCGATCTTGTAGCAGGAGTCCCGGATTCCGGCACAGCTCACGCTATCGGCTATTCCAACGAGTCGAAGATACCCTTCTCCCGCCCCTTTATCAAATACACCCCCACCTGGCCTCGTTCCTTTATGCCCGTGAACCAGTCCCAGCGCAACAGGATAGCCAAGATGAAGCTGATCCCCGTAGATGCGCTGATAAAGGGCAAGAGCCTGCTTATGATCGACGATTCCATCGTCCGCGGCACGCAGCTTCGAGAGACCACGGAGTTCCTCTATAACAGCGGAGCAAAAGAAGTACATATCCGTCCGGCCTGTCCTCCCCTGCTCTACGGCTGCAAATACCTGAACTTCTCCCGTTCCACCTCGGAGATGGAGCTTATAACAAGGCGCGTCATCGCAGCTCGCGAGGGCGAGAACATCACCAGCGAGATACTCCGCGACTACTCTGACCCCGACAGCCAGAACTACAAGGAAATGGTGGAGGAGATCAGCCGCCAGCTGAACTTCACTTCCCTGCGCTATCACCGTCTTGACGACATGATAAAGTCCATAGGCATCGACCCCGACTGCCTCTGTACCTACTGCTGGAGCGGAAAAGAGTAAGAAACGCTTCGCTCAGTGAACAGTTAAGAGTGAAGAGTGAAAAGTGAATAATAAAGGTGTCGCCTGCGGCGAGTTTTTTGCTCGTGCAGGGACACCTTTTTTGTTTATTGTTCTTGTTCTTCTATGGGCTTGTTTACGCGGATCATCAGGCTGTCTATCTTCTGCTCGTCTGCCATGCGGACGGTTATGCTGAAGGGGCCGCTGCGGATGAACTCGTTGGGCTCGGGGATGCGGTCCAGAAGCTCCATCACCCAGCCGCCCACGGTATTCCGCTCGGTCTTTATCTCGTCCTCCGGCAGTTCGAGGCGGTCAAGGAAGTCAGCGACGGAAAGATTTGCCGAAACCCGGTATCTGTTCTCGCCGAGGCGTATCATCGAGGTATCCTCGTCGTCGCTTTCGTCGTATATCTCGCCCACAAGCTCCTCGATTATATCCTCGAGGGTGCAGATGCCCTCTGTTCCGCCGTACTCGTCGATGACCACAGCCATATGCAGCTTTGCTCTCTGCATCTCGCGCAGGGCATCGGAGATACGCTTGTTTTCGGAAAGGAACACCGGCGGCTTCATTATCTCTCCGATGTCGCTGCCGCCGGAGAGGTAGAGCTCGAAGAAATCCGCCTGGTGGATAACGCCGACGATGCTGTCGACAGTTCCCTCATAGACCGGCAGACGGGAGAATTTCGTGCGGATAAAGAGCTCTTTTATGTTCTCCGTGCTCTCGTTCCGTTCGACGCCGACGATGCTTATTCTCGGCACAAGGACTCTTGATATGGTTATCTCGTCGAATTCAAGAGCCGAGCGCACAAGGTCGGACTCCTGCTCTTCAAGGACACCCTCGTCCTCGATCTCCTCGATTATGGTCTTTAGCTCGTCCTCGGTGACGGTAGGCTGCTGTCTGCGGCTTCCGAAAAGCTTCGACGCAAGGCTGCTGATGCCGGTGAAAATAAAGATCAGCGGCGTTATCACGATCATGAAGACCGAAAGCAGCGGAGCCATGAACACCGAGAAGGTCTCGGAATTCTCCTTTGCAAGGCTTTTGGGAAGTATCTCGCCGAAGATGAGCACCAGCACGGTCATGACGAGGGTGGCTATCCCGACGCTGCCCGAGCCGAAACGCTCGGTGAAGAAAAGGGTCGCAAGTGCCGAAGCTGCGATGTTTACGATGTTGTTCGCGATAAGAATGGCTGTGAGCGCTTTGTCGAAATCCTCGGTTATGGCAAGTGCTCTGCCTGCTCTTTTGTTGCCGCCTGCGGCAAGGTTTTTAAGGCGTATGCGGTTGGCTGAGGAGAACGCGGTCTCTGTGGCCGAACACACCGCCGAAACAGCAAGCAGCAGCAATATCACAACGGGTATCATCAAAAAACCTCCATGGTATTGAAAGGCACATTTTTACTCAAACTCGGCCGTTAAGGTCACATCCGATGTCATTTTTACGGTCACGGACTCGGCTGTGGGGTCGTCGAGGGTGATGCCCTCTGCCTTCCAGCCCTTGAACTTTGCGCCGTCCTTTGCCTTGGCCGTAAGGGTCACTTCGCATATCTCGGGGTAAATGCCGGTAAAGCCGTCCCAGAGGGGGATGCCGGAATTATCCGCCTTGACTTCTCCCTTGTCGGCGTTGGTCACGGAAAGGGAGATATTGTGCTTGTCGCCTATGCCGAGGTTGGAAGAAATGGTATATACATAGAAATCGTATCTTCCCTTGAGATAGCTCTTGAGCTCACTTATCTTCTGGGAGGTCTGGCTGTCGGCAGGTACCCACGCAGGTCCGAAGCGCTTGTATGAATCGGGCATGAGCGCCTTGTAATAATATGCCAGATCGTCGATAGCATCGCTGACACGGGTCTTCTCGAAGTTGATGTTCCTGATATCGAACAGCGACCTCATGAACGTTGCAAGGAAGTCTTCGTTCTTGCACAGGGAAGCGAAGGCTTTGGCAGGAGTGCCGTCCTTTGCGCCCTTGCCGTTTATCGCAGCCGAGACGTTGGGGGTCTTGTAGCCGTCGCCGTTGGAGTAGATGCCGGAGGAGAAATCCACGTCATAGACTGCCATCCTCCACCTGCCGTCGGCTTCGGGAACGGAACTGTCGGGTGTGCGGACACGCCACATACGCCAGTTGTTGTCCTTGAACATACTGTCCTCGTTGTTTATGTAGAGGTTGAAGGCGCAGTAGTCGGCGAAGCTCTGCATATCCATTATCTCGCAGGCTTTTTTGTAGTTCTCCGCGTCCGACATATCGTTTTCGTTGATGAAGGTCATGGCGTCGGTGTAGAGCTTGAGGTCGTCATCCTCGCCTTCCTCGATCTCGCCGCGCTTTATGAGGACCACATTCTCCTTTTCAATCTCATAATTGTTCTGGAAATAGTTGTCGCTGTAGTCTTCGGTTATTGAATACATTCCCCAGTATTCGCCGTTGATGAAGGCAACACAGGGAGTTGCCTGGAGGGTCTCCATGTCCCTGTCGACCACGAGAGACTGGAGCAGAGGCTCGCGTATCCTTGCGAAGCAGTTGTCGTTTCCGCCGTTTCTCAGCACGAAGGATTTGTATTTCTGCACGTTGCCGTTGCCGTCAGAGCGCTCGTTGTTGGGTATCAGCTCGTACTCAACGTTCTTGGCGCCGTACTCCTTTCGTGCGGTAAGGCGCAGGCTCTTCTGGGTGTCGTTCCGGGAAGCTGCGCCCATAATACGAACGCCCATATCCTGAGAAAAGGCAGTGGAGCCATCGGCACAGATATATTCGATGTGGGCTTCCCTTTCCCACTCCCGGCCGCGCTGGGTATAGTTAGCCTCCTGCTGCCAGCCGTCGAGCCTCTTGTTCTTGCTGTCCTCTTCAAGCCAGTCGTAGTGGGCTTTTCCAAGGACGTATATGCCTGTCTCGTAATCGAACAGGCTGGCCTTGTCGATAGCAATGGATATAACGGGCACATCGAGGTAATTGGCCTCACGGTCGATATCGACGAAATAAGTTCCGCAGGCGATGTCGCCGCGCTGGTTGTTCTCGTTGAATGCAGCCGCGCGGATCACTGTGCCCTTCGTTACTCTGAAATCCGGGATATAGTCGTCATCGGCTGTGGTCTCATGCTCGGCTGCGAGAACGTTCTCGTCAGAGGTGCGGTCATAGATATGGACAGCACCCTCGTATTTTATGGAATCCGGGGTGGGCTCGCTGCCGTCGGTGGTGTAATAAATGACGGCAGAGGGGTCGGATGCCGAAAGGATGAGGTCGAACTCGCCGTCGTAAAAGCCGCTCTGCCTGTCGAAGGAGGTGGTGAGCACCCCTTCCTCAAGGTCGGAAAAAGCTGTTTTTTCCTTAGGCTCGCTGCCGCCGTCCCGTATCTGGGGAGCATCGGCATCATCGCTTTGGGAGCTGCCGGCTTCCGATGTTTCGGGACCCGAGCCCGAGCTGTCCGAGCTGCTGCAGGCACAGAGCAGGGAGAAACACATCAAGGCAGCTGTGAGTGCTGCCGCAAATCTTTTTTTATTCATCGAAACACCTCCGGGACAACAGTCCCACAAACAAAAACCGTGCCGAGCACTCTCTTCCTTTAGATTAAACTTCTGCCCTATAGCAAACGCTATAGGGCATTTCTGGTGCCGCCGACCGGACTTGAACCGGTACGGATCTTACTCCGGAGGATTTTAAGTCCTCTGTGTCTGCCTATTCCACCACGGCGGCAAATATTTGGTTCGCAACAGCCTAATTATACCACGCCGCCGCATAATTGTCAAGGTCTGTTTTGCGCCAGAAACTGCGCAAATAATTATCCCCGGGGGAATTGACGTTTTGTGGGTTTTATGCTATAATCAATGTAAAATCACGGCAGCATATCAAATGGGGTACAGAGCTGCCAAAAAAACTATAAGGGGGAAGACCATGAAAGAACAGGCAAACGACAGATCATACAAAAGAGCCTGCGAGCTCGTGTCCCAGCTGACGACAGAGGAAAAGCTCGGGCTGCTCTCGACCCATCAGCGTGCGGTGGAGAGGCTCGGGATACCCGAGTTCTTTATCGGTACGGAGGTGGCAAGAGGGTATGTGGGACGGACGGAGGACAAGCCCTCCACCGTATTTCCGCAGCCCGTGGGACTTGCAGCCACCTTCGACAAGGCGCTCATGAAAGAGCTGGGAGAGATCGCAGGAAAGGAATCGAGGGCTTATTACAACGCCGACAAACGGGGAGGTCTCTGTCTTTGGGGACCTACCGTTGATATGGTGAGAGACCCTCGCTGGGGAAGGACGGAAGAGGCTTACGGAGAGGACCCCTGCCTTGCAGGAGAGCTTTCGGCAGCCTACACTCTCGGGATGCATGGAGAAAAGGGCGACGACGTTATGACGGTCCCGACCCTGAAACACTTCTGCGCCAACAACAACGAAGCCGACCGCGGAGCTTTCAATGCTTCTATACCGCTCAGGCTGAAATACGAATACTACTACTCTGCCTTCGAGAAGGCTCTCCACTACGGCGGAGCAAGAAGCGTTATGGCTGCTTACAACGAGATAAACGGCATCCCGGCCATAATGAACCCGGAGCTTGAGACCGTCCTCAAGGAGCAATGGGGGATGTGGTTTGCTGTCAGCGACGGCGGAGATTTCACCCAGAACGTTACAGCTCACCGATACTGCGAGACACTTTCCGAAGCCTACAAGCTCAGCCTTACAGGCGGCTGCGACATCATGACGGATTCGGAGATGGCTGTTGAAGCAGCGGCAAAGAAAGCTCTCGAGCTTGGTCTCATCACCGAGGAAGACATAGACAAGTCCGTGACCGCTACCCTTTATGCACGTATAAGGCTCGGGAACATCGGCGGCAACGAGTATGACAGCATCGGCGAGGATGTGATCGACTGCGAGGCGCATCGGGAGATAAACAGGCGTGCTTCTGCCGAGCAGGTAGTGCTGATGAAGAACGACGGTGTTCTTCCCGTGCGGGGAACGCCGGAGAAGATAGCTGTGCTGGGTCCTCTTGCGGACGAGACTCTCATGGACTGGTACACGGGCTATGCAAAGCGGGAATGCACGGTGCTTGAAGGCATCAGGCGCGAATTCCCGGACAGCACTATAATACACGACACCCTCTGGGACAGGATAGCTCTGCTCTGCCCCAACGGAAAGTATCTTTCGGCAAAGGAGGACGGCTCTCTTCGTGCAGACGCCGACGAGATAACCTCCGCCGAGACCTTCGAGCTCCAGGACTGGGGCGAGAACTGGCAAAATCTTTTCTCGGTGAAGTACGGGCGCTATGTCCGCCTTTTCGACGACGGAGAGATAAAGCTGCACAAACGCCGCATCTACGACTGGTTCACAAGGGAGACCTTCAATCTTTTCGACCTTGACGGCAAGCTGCTGATAGAGGAATTCCTCAGCCACGGAAGGCTCAGCTGCGACGAGGAAGGAAAGCTGTCCATCGCAAAAAAACGCAACGTCTCGGAGGACATGATCTATAAAAAGGTGATCCTGAGCCGTGGCGAAGACCGCATAGACGAGGTCACGGAGAATTCCGGGCTTACGATCTACTGTGTGGGCAACTACCCTGTCCAGACAGCCAAGGAATGCTATGACAGAAATACCCTTGCCCTGAACATACAGAGCGGAATGGCGATGAAGCTTGCGATGCACGACCCCAAGACCGTGCTTGCCATAGTTTCCAGCTATCCCTATTCCTTTGAGAGCGGCGAGGAATACTGCGGAGCTATCCTCTGGTCGAGCCACGCAGGAGAATTCCTCGGGGATGCAGTTGCAGGAACTTTAACCGGGCGGTACAATCCTGCCGGACGTCTGGCACTCACCTGGTACAAGAGCGATCACGAGCTGCCGGATATCACCGACTACGACATCGAAAAGAACTGCACCACATATATGTATTTCACCGGCGAACCGCTGGCTGAATTCGGCTACGGGCTTTCCTATTCGGATTTTGAATACGGCGAACTTTCGGTGAAGCAGGAGGATGACAAACTGACTGCGGACATCGACGTGAAGAACATCTCGGACACCGACGGCGACGAAGTTGTCCAGATATATTTCACGGTCAAGGATCCGGCTGTTAGCAGGCCGCAGCTCAAGCTCTGCGCTTTTGAAAGGGTTAACATCAAGGCCGGAGAGACAGCTTCCCTGAGCATAGACATCCCTCAGGATATACTGCGCATCTACGACGTTCGCAGGGAACGGATGACAGTTGAAGAAGGCAGCTATCTCTTCATGGCAGGAGCTTCCTCCCAGGACATCAGGCAGAAGACTGAGCTTTTCGTCAAGGGCGAGAAGGCAGGCACAAGGCCCGACAGCTTCAATGCCGACAGCTATGAAAAGTCCGACAACATAAGGATACTTTACTCTCGCAGGCTCGGAAACAGCTACATCAAATGCACGGGCTGGGCAGGGACTGCGGTTTACGGCGGCATCTGCTCCGAGGGGAAGACAAAGCTCATCATCAGGGCCTCGTCCCTTATGGGCTTCGGGGAGATCACCCTTAAACTCGGCGAAGAGGAGAGAAAGATACCGCTGAAACCCTCTGACAGCTTCGACGATTTTGCGGAGTACGAGCTGGACATAACGGGGCTCAGCTTCGACGAGCTTACCCTCGGTCTCAGGCAGGACTTCTGCGTAATGGATATTGAGCTCAGATAAGAAAACAAAAGGCTGTTGCGATCATCCGGTTTTTCTTGAAAAATATGACCTCGTCGCTGCTTCGCAGCGGCGCAAAGCGCGAAAAATGGTATCCCACCCCGGAGGGGGTGGGATACCATTTTTCTCATAAAGCTGTTTGTGCAACAGCCCCTTATCTTTTATTTTTTTATCTGTCCTCGTCGATGGAGTCGATGTGCGAGGAGGTGTGTGCTCCGGAGATCGAGATGGAGAAGAGCACGTCGGTAGCTCCCACATTCTTCATGAACTCGATAGCGCTGATGTTCAGATATCTGAAATCGAGCACGTAGATCTTCGAGAAGCTATGTGTGAGGAAGGGAACAAGTGCGTTTCCGTAGCTGTCCTTCATTATTACCAGCACCCTGCCGTTGTTTACGTCGGTATCCACTTCGGCGATGATATCGTCTCTGCCGAGGAATGCCGAGTAGCAGGCACCGCCGGATACCCAGTCGAAGAAGAGGTCGCCCTCATAGCCGTTGGAGAATGCGGTGTCGTAATACTTCACCTTATAGCTGTTGTCGGGCTTGTAATAATAGAAGGTATCGGGGTTGTCCGCCAGCTCCTGGTTGTATTCGCTGTAGGTGTACATCGTGCCGAGGAAGCCCTCTATCGTGCACTTTTCGTAGGTCGAAAGGTCAACGAAGGGAACATTTGCGGTACTTGCGAACTGCTGTGCGGCATAATATGCGCCGAGAGGTGCCCAGTGGTGGTCAGTCCTGGAGTAGATGTATTCGTCAATATGATCCTTGAGAGTGTCGTAAATATCTACGTTTATAACACCCTTGAGGTTCATGCCCACGTTCTCGATGCAGTCGTGCTGGTCGGAGAACTGATCTACCATGTTTTCGGGCATATAGTAAGCCGAGGCAAGGGGTATGTCCATATTGAAGACATTGACCGTCTGGCCGAGCTCTTCCTTATACTTGTTGAGGACGCTGGCGTAATATTCGCCCATGGAGAACTGTCCGTAGAATGCAGGCATTGCCCTGACATCCGCTCCGTGTCCTGCGATAACGACATTTCCTGCCCACTCACCCTCATCGGGAACCACATTCTTCTTTTTGGTGGTGGTAGTTTTCGTGGTGGTGTCTGTGGGATCTGCACCGGGCTCCGTCTCAACGGGAGCTGTAGTCACCTCTCCGGTATAGAGGGTAACGGAGGTGGTGGTCGCCTTCTTTTCCTCGTCAAGCTCCTCCTGCTTTACTGCCTTTACGTCTCCGACGATCTGAACATCGTCGAGATGCAGACCGTAGAGCTTTGAGAGCCTGCTGGAAAAGGTCTTGAGTTTTTCGCGGTTCGGAATGGTATCGGTGTAGTATGTTACGATGCCGTCGGTGTATTCTCCGCTGAAATAGGAACTGAGGGAGAACTTGGGCATCTCGGCGTAGTAACGCTTTTCGCTCTCGATGATGCCTGTCTCACGCTTCATTACCAGCAGAGCTATGCCCGTACCGAAGATTATTAGCATACAGATGATAGCGTTTACAAAGCTGAACTCTGTCTCATATTCCTTGATCTTGGGGCCTTTCTTCCTGCGTTTTCCGCTTCTGGTCTTTGCGCCGGCTGTACGCGGCCTTGCACCGCCGGGCAGGCCTGCTTCGGGGCGCATCCTTGTGCGTGCTCCGGGTACTTCTGCGGAGGGTCTTCTTCTCCGGGGAGCCTGTTTGTCCTCGGGACGGACTCTCCTGCGGGATGATTCTCTGTTGGATGCTGCCATTTCCTCGTCGATAGCCTTGGACATTGCAAGGACTTCGGCCTTTGCAGCTCTTGCCTTTTCCTCGGGGTCGACCTCGGGTTCGGGCTCGGGCTTTGCGGCTTCTTCTTTTTCGGCAGCAGCTTCTTCGGCTTCTGCCTTTTCACGCTCTGCTTTTGCTTTTTCAGCAGCTTCTGCCTGCTCGCGCTCTATTCTTGCTCTTTCGGCGGCTTCCGCCTTCTCGCGCTCAATTCTCGCTCTTTCGGCGGCTTCCGCCTGTTCGCGCTCGATCCTCGCTCTTTCGGCGGCCTCTGCCTGCTCGCGTTCTATCCTTGCTCTTTCGGCAGCTTCCGCCTGTTCGCGTTCTATCCTGGCTCTTTCGGCGGCTTCTGCTCTTGCACGCTCTGCTCTTGCAGCAGCCTCGGCTCTCTGCCTTTCGCGCTCAAGCTGTTTTTCCTGCTCGAACTGCTCCTTGCGGGCTCTCTGCTCCTGGGCAGCTCTCAGCTTTTCGCGGGTGGTATCCGAAAGCTTTATCTCGATAGTCTCCTTGTTTGCCTTGGAGGGCTTTTTCTCCTCGGCAGGCTCGTCATTATCGAGCCAGATGCTTTTCTTCACGGGGATAACAGGCTCGTCGCTCCATATGCTGCGGCGTTCCTTTTGATCCTTGTGATTTTCCTCGACCTTCCTGACCATCCTGTCATAGACCTCGGGAGATTCTTTCTCTGGGTCCTTGTAGTCCTTGGCGTCGATGGGATGTATATCCTCTTCTTCCTGTACTTCGGGCTTTTTCCTGCCTATAGAGCCGAGCTTGCGCAGGCTTTCGTTATAAGCGTCTTCAAGCGCAGAGTAATCTGGGAAAAGGTTTTCTTTTTTCTTTTCTGCCATTTATGCTCTCTCCTAAAATCTGAAATACAGGAACGGGTTGTTTGTTGTGTTGAGCAGCAGCAGGCTGCTTACCAGCAGTACCGCAACGTTGCAGACGATGCCGGATGTGCGAACAAGGTTGTATGTATTCTGTGCTTTCTTCGAGCGTTCGCGGATGAACGGGAGTATCGGGGTGGAAAGCAGTGCGGCTGCGGCGATGAGGAACACATTGCCGAGGAACAGCGTTCTTGTTACCTGGTTGGAGAATGCGTTGTCGTTTGCACCTACCAGAGCCTTGAAGAACTTGCCCAGTGCCGGGAAATCCTCGAAGTAGAATATTCCGAAGCCGACGATTATCACTATCTTTGTGTAGATATGAGCTACAGCTGCCGGCAGCTTCTTCATGTTCTTCTTGCCTATCTTCATCTCGATGAATATGAACAGGCCGTAGTAGAGGCCCCAGAGGATGAAGTTCCAGCTTGCTCCGTGCCAGAGGCCGGTGCAGAACCATACGAGGAAAAGTCCGCCGTATTTTCTTCTCTTGCCGAAGATAGGGACATAGAGCAGATAGTCGCGGAAGAAGGTCCCGAGGGATATATGCCAGCGCTGCCAGAACTCGGTTATGCTCTTGCAGATGAAGGGGTATTTGAAGTTCTCGTCGAAGTGGAAGCCAAAGATGCGTCCCAGGCCTATCGCTATATCGGAATAGCCCGAGAAGTCGAAATAGTACCACAGAGCCACCATTGCAGCTCCGCCCCATGCAGCCAGCACGGAGAGGGTACCCGTTGCGGCGTAGCCGTCCTCGGCTGTTCCGAAGCAGGCTGTTACCACGGAATTAAGGCTGTTGGCAACGATGACCTTCTTGCCTATGCCGAGGATGATCCTCGAAAAACCGTCCGACAGATCCTTGAGGGTCGTATGCCTTTTGTCGATCTCTTCGGAGATGGTGGAATATCTTACTATCGGTCCTGCAACGAGCTGCGGGAACATGGAAACGTAAAGCAGGAACTTGGGGAAGTTCTTCTGCACCTTGACCTTGCCCCAATAGCAGTCTATGGAATAGGAAAGGGTCTGGAAGGTGTAGAAGGAGATACCGATAGGGAGCTTGATCTTGGGCACGGGTATGGAAACGTGGAGCAGTGCGTTCACGTTCTCAACAAGGAATCCGCTGTACTTGAAGATGCCCAGCACTCCGATATCGACGATTATCGCTATCAACAGGGCTGTTTTTGCGGAAGACTTGCCCCGGGATTTTTCGATCATAAGTCCCGTTGAATAGTTCAGGAACGAATAGGCTATGAGCATTATCACCCATACAGGCTCGCCCCACGCATAGAATATCAGCGAAAAGACAAGCAGCACCGCATTGCGCCATGCTGTTTTCTTGGTGAGAAAATAGCAGAAGATGCAAAGCGGCATAAAGAAGTATATAAAGAACAGATCGGCAAAAACCAAATTTACTACCTCGTTTCTCTGTTGATCTCCGTCGAAGGCCTTTCGGCCGGACATCTGCCCGTGATGCGAAATCGAAAACGTTTTCTGCAGGGCAGGATATAACAAGATAATTATAGCATTTCAGCGCTTTAAAGTCAACTGTTATTCTGCACAAACAAAAGCTGTTTTTTGAGGCTCTGCTTGGCATTGCGAAAACCCTTCTGAGAAAAATTTCGGACAGTTAGCGTAGGCTTCCGCCCTTCACTGCCCGGGGCTGTTCAGGCGTTTCTGCCTGATATTTCGCAAAACGGGCTTAAAGAGGCTTCCCGAGCTGCGTATAATTTGTTTATTCGTAAAATGTTTTTAATAAAAACTTCACAAAGAAGTGGTATAATTTAAAAGACTTAACAAATGAACGTTTTAACTATATTTCACCCGAGAATACATCTTTAATATTTTATCTATGAAACGGAGGCTGCGGCTGATGGAACAACACGGAATAAGCAAGCTCGACCTTAAAAGACGTAACCGTATGCAGGTGCTGAAGATCCTGAAGCAGAGGGGTCCCACCTCAAGAATAGATATTGCCGGGATGCTCGAGCTCACAAGGGCTGCGGTCACTATCATCACAAACGAGATGATCGAACAGGGCATAATCCAGGAGATAGGCGAATACAAGCACGTCAACGAAAAGGCTCCGAGAGGACGCAAGAAGATTCTTATAGACATTAACCATCACTACAAGTTCGCCGTGGGCGTAACTGTTGAGGAGGATGTTGTCAGCGTCGGCCTCTCTACCCTTGCGGGAGATGTGCTGGACAAGCGCAACACCAGCTTCGACAAGAGCACGGACCGCAAGGACATCTACGATTTCATCGAGCGTTCGGTGAAGGAAGTAATGAGCGACAACTGCCTCGACAAGAACTCCATCCTGGGCATCGGAATCGGCATTTTCCCGACGATGTACCAGCAGCTGGGCATAGATTCCACGGACGGAGCTCCCGACTACACGAAGGTAAGGCAGTATGTTGCACGCCTCACCGACCTTCCGGTGGTCTTCGACAACTCGGTCAAGGGCACGGCTATGGCGAACATAGACTTCCAGAAGACAAAGGACCCGAACCGCCAGAACATAGCGTTCCTGCAGTACGGACCCACTATGCACTTCGTTGTTACGAACCTCAACGACCCCATAATCTCCTACGACAACAGAACGGGCTTCGTTGACAAGATGATAATAGACCCCACTTCTACAGAGAGATGTGCCTGCGGAAGAAGAGGCTGTGTCGAGAACGAGCTCACTCCCCAGGCGATAATCAGAAAAATATCGGCTGTTTACTCGAAGGAAAATACGCCTGTTCTCTACCAGGCAACAGGCGGAGACCGCGCAAAGCTGAGCCTTGCCAATATCTACAACTCGTACATCCAGAACGATATGCCTGTGGTCAAGACTGTGGATGCAACGATGGAGCTGACGGCAGTTCTGCTGAACAACCTGTATTTCTCCACCAACCCGCAGAAGATCGTGCTGCACCACTTCCGCTTCAGCCCGACGGCTGACGACAACGCATTTTTCTCGATCCTCAAGAACCACGTCACCGCGATCGGCGGAGCAAGGGTAGCAAGCAAGATCGAGGCCTCCATAATCGAGGACAAGCACCGTTTCCTTGCAGGCTGTGCCATAGCCATTCGAGAGCTGTTCTTCGACAAGGGCGGTTTCATCACAAAATAACGCGCATAACAGCTCCCGGAAGCAGCTTTCCCGGGAGCTGTTTTTTTCGTACTCGGCCGATTTTTTTGAAATTTGGCTGGATAATCCACAAATACACTTGACAAAGCAGAAAAAATATGCTAAAATAATCAAGTCGCCGGAATTCGGCAGCGAGGACAGGTGTCCGAGTGGTTTAAGGAGCCGGTCTTGAAAACCGGTGATACGGCA
>CAMVOF010000001.1:0-58397 GCA_947169055.1 uncultured Clostridia bacterium | reverse complement strand
ATTGTCTTTTCTGCTTTTTCAAGCAGCGGCACACCTCCGGAAGTCACGCCTTCGAGGTCGTAAAGTGCTGCGTTCTGGTGGTCTCTCACCGCCTGCTCCTGAAGCTCAGCCGTAAGCTCAAAGTCCGGTTTTTTGGACAGATACATTATAAGCAGGTGTGCGAACTCAAGGTCGTCGCGGTTTATCCCGAGAGGCTCCAAGGGGTTAAGGTCGAACATCCTCAGCTCGATGTGGCTTATGCCGTCTTTGAAATTCTCCAGCTGGTTCACGCCCACGGGTTTCAGCCTGCCGGGCAGATAGAGCTCGCTTGCAGAGAAAAGCACCCCTTTATCCACGTAGAACTGTATGCTGTTGACGAAACTCTCGAGGCTGCCGAATCCAAGCACGGGGACGGAGCCGTGCCAGTAGCCCTTTCTGCTGCTTCTGATGGAGGCGTACTCGCTGGTGACTGCGCCTTTTTCGCCGTCTTTGAAAAGCGAACGGTCGCAGACCGGGCTTGCGGCTGAAAGCAGGAGAGGCAGCCAGCTGTGTACGCTCAGCTGCTTGTAGAGCTTTATGTAGAACTCGTTTTTAAATGTACTAAAATTTGTACAGTTGGATATTTCTTTCAGATATTCGTCGTCGAATGAGAAGTTGAAATGTATGCCCGAAAAGAGCATCAGCCTTTTTCCGTAGCGGAGCTCCAGCTGTTCGCGGTAGATGCGCTTGCCCGAATGTTCGCCTGTGAAATCGGCGATAGGTATCTCGTCCTCGTTCTCGAAATGCGGAGGATTACTGTACAACCAGATGGACTCGTTTTGTTTTGCAAGCTCCGCTCTTGCCTGTTTATCCAGCTTTGAGAGTTCGGAAAGAGCTTCGTCAACGCTGCTGCAAGCGGGTGTTATAAGTTCGATCTGGTTCTCGCAGAAATCCCGTGTAAGATGCTCGTCGTCGCCGAAGGGATGCTTTGTCTGCGCAAGCCTTCCAAGACTATCGACCCGGAGAGTCTCCCGCTCGATGCCGAATTTGCCTTTAAAAAAATTTGCTGTCATCTGTTTACCCCTGTTTATACCCTTGAATAATCCTCTATAAACTTTCTCATTGGAACGCCTTTTTCGATGCCCGTCACCATTTCCCTTGCAGGGTTCGTGAGCTTTTCCGCACGGTCATAAAGCGGCAGGAGGAAATGCTCCTCTTCCCTGCCCCGTGACCTCAGCCCCTTCACCGCGATGTCCAGTATTCCCGCAAGCTGCTGCTTTAGTCTCGCTCTGTCGATGAACTGCGGCAGCTCGCGCTTCGAGAGCATATCCTGGAGCTCTGCGGCACTGTAGCCGTGGGAGTAGATCACCGTGTCGTTTTCCAGCAGCTCTTTGAGCTCGCCCAGCCTTTGGGAAAGTCCTGTGTGGAATGCCGAGACGGTCATAACGTCGCTTATGGGCTGGCAGCAGGAGCTTCTGTATTCTATCGTTCCTCTGAATGTCAGGTCCTCGAATTTGAATGTCCTGAGATATTGCAGGTCGGTGTCCAGAGGGATGAAATCCGTGCTGCGGTATGCGCTGCCGTCAAAGAACTCGCCGCTGACTTTTTCAAGATTGAAATACTCCCTGACTGCGGTGGGACGGAAATCTATGTATCTTCCCTCGCGCATAGTGCAATAGACCGACTGGGATTTTATATATTCAAGCAGTTCGTCAACGCTGCCGAGGCGGTCTGCGAACATCCCCACATTATGGGGATTGAAGCCCTGCATACTTCTCTCCCAGAGCATATTCCGTGCGCAGAGATACTCGGGAAATTCCGGCAGATATGAATTGGCAAAGAGCAGAGCCTTGTAGGGTTCGAGAAGTCCGAAAACGTTCAGGGTGTCTATCAGGTCGCTGCGTTTTACATCCAGCTGCACCTGGGATGCGCTTGTGAAAGTGCCGAAATCAGGCCTGTCGTGGAAGCGCATATTGACCTTGCCCTCGTACCTCGGGTAGCTGTGCAGATAGTGGTAGAGCATACGGTAGCGCTCGTTGGGGACGGGCTTGTTGTGGTTGATGTTGTAGTGGGGATTGATACCCATGCCGGTGAGGGTGTAGCCCTGCGGCAGCAGGATATCCTGCAAAAAGACGTAATAGCCGAGGAATCTTTGGTGCAGCTCGTTCAGGTCGGTGCCCTTGCCGAGAGACAGCTCGAGGTTTGAATAGGAGCAATCGAAGGAAAGATTGTCGCCGGACTCGGGCTGGGTCACGGAATTTGCGCTGCCGTTGTCGTCACGTCCCGAGACCTCAAAGGCAAAGTGCCGGCGGAACTTTTCTGCCGCAGCGATGACAACGGATTCATCCACTGCCCTGCCCGACAGCTCCACCACGGGCATCTCTATCTCGATGCCTATGGAGCTGCTGCGCTTCTGCTCGGTGGGTGCTATGTATTTGTTATATAATGCTTCGTTAAGATCGGTCTCTCTCATCATTTCACACTCCGTAAGTCTTTGGATGCTGCGTCTGTTTACAAACCTACAAGTTTGATATGATTTATTATACAGCGGATAACCTACTTTGTCAATATGAAATGTAGAAATTTAACATTCCGTTCAAAGACAAGGCTCCTTTTAGATAGGTCGAGAGAATTTGACTATAAAAAGCATTGACAAACTGAAAACCTGGTGATATAATGATCTCAGATGAATAATCAGGGAATGATGATCTCCCTTGGGAAACCTAAACCGCTTTTTACAAGCTGATGACGTCTGCTTTACGCAGTAGTTGTCGGCTTTTTTATTTGGAGGGATATTATGCTTTTATCACTTGCGATCATTTTTCTTGTGGGGCTTTCCGCCGCGGCGATCTTTGAAAAGATAGGCCTGCCCCGGATCATCGGTATGCTGGGTGTGGGCATCGCCGTGAGCCCCTATGTCCTCGACCTGCTGGATGAGAAGATCCTCGGCATCTCGTCGGAACTGCGGCAGATCGCGCTTATCATCATACTTGTCCGTGCTGGGCTCACGCTGAACCTTGCCGACTTGAAGAAGGTGGGCAGACCCGCCGTAATGATGTCCTTTGTTCCTGCCTGCTTTGAGATAGCGGGATATGTAATTTTCGCGCCGATACTGTTAGGTGTGACCCGCATCGAGGCAGCGGTCATGGGTGCGGTGCTGAGCGCGGTATCTCCTGCCGTAGTCGTTCCGAGAATGGTACGCCTCATCGAGGAAAAAGTCGGCACAAAGAAAAGCATTCCGCAGATGATACTTGCAGGAGCTTCCTGCGATGACATTTTCGTGATCGTGCTGTTCTCCACCTTCGTAACTATGGCGCAGGGCGGCTCTGCGAAAGCAACGGACTTCCTGAATATCCCTGTTTCCATACTGCTGGGAGTTGCCCTCGGAGCGGCGGTGGGGATAGTGTTGTTCCTGCTTTTTGAAACGGCCTACAAGCACGGTTCAAAGATACGCAATTCCGCAAAGGTCATCATCATCCTCGGGATGGCTTTCCTGCTGATGTCGGTGGAGACCCTTGCCAAACCCTATGTTGCGGTGTCGGGACTGCTCGCCGTGGTGGCTATGGCCTGCGTCATAAAGCTGAAAGGGGAGAAGACAGTATCGGCCCGCCTGTCTGAGAAATTCGGCAAGCTGTGGATAGGTGCGGAGTGCCTGCTGTTCGTGTTGGTAGGGGCTGCTGTCGATGTACGATACACGATGACAGCCGGCGGCATGGCTGTGCTGATGATATTCGCGGCACTGGCGTTCAGGACGGTCGGCGTTTGCCTCTGCATGATAGGAACGGAGCTTAACGCAAAGGAGAGAGCCTTCTGCGTTATTGCCTATCTCCCGAAAGCAACGGTTCAGGCGGCTATCGGTTCGGTGCCGCTGTCTCTCGGTCTGCCCTGCGGGAAGATCGTGCTGTCGGTGGCGGTGCTGGCAATTCTGATAACCGCACCCCTGGGAGCAATAGGCATCGACAAGACTTGCAGGAGATTTCTTGAAACGGAGAACGGGTGACAAAAAAGCCTGCTTCGGGCTGATGCTTGAAGCAGGCTTTTTCTTTAAGGCAACACAGCACAACCCGCGGCTAACGCCTCTGCACGGTGCTGCCTTAATATTTCTTCTGGACTTTTTTGCGGTATTCTGTGGGGGATGAGCCGGAAAACCGGCGGAACTTTCTGCTGAAATATAGCATATCCGAGAAGCCGGTCTTTTCGGCGGTCTCCCCTACCGAAAGGGCTGTTGAGCGCAGGAGGCGGCAGGCTTCTCTCATTCGGGCGGTGTTGTGATATTCGCCCATGGACACGCCTTTTTCTTTCCTGAAGGCCCCTGCCATATAGCTGTAGCTCAGGAAGAAGCGGCTCGTCACCAGCTCCTTTGAAAAAGGCTTTGAAGTCTGCGAGTCGAGGAAGGCTGCGATCCTGTCCGCAAGGCTTTCCTCTCGGGGCAGGCTCTCCAAGCCGATGTCTTTCAGCAGGTCGAAGAGCAAGCTGTTTTTGTTGAAGTCTTTGAATAGGTCGGGGCTCTGGCAATACCGGCAAAGGCTGAGCAGCTTTTCTTCGATGACGCTCCTGCCCATGCCGGAGAGCTTTTTCGGGAGGGTGAGGGAACATTCATCCGAAGATCGCCCGGGCTCGAAGGGCGGGAGCTCCTGCTCCGGCTGGAGAAAATGGACATACGCCCAGCGCGTGCCTTTGGGTATCTCCCGTTTGCCGTAATGCCTTATGCCGCTTTTAAGGAAGAACAGCTCCCCTGCTTCGATGCTGTGGTCGGTCTCATCTTCCGTGACGTAGATCGCACCTTCCATAACATAGATAAGCACGTTGAAATCGGCGATCCTGTCCATGTGGTAAAAGGGCTCCGATGCCGTGAGGATATCGCAATCCAGCAGCCTCGGAAAGCTGACAGTATTTATCACGATACTATTATCCATATATTTGATACCTTTCTCTATTTATTACGCTGTTTGAAAGTATTATAATACATATATACGGATAAGTCAATGTTATTTTTCGGCGAGGAGGAAAACTATGAAGATACAGCATCAGATACCCGTGACGGCTTATGAGGCAAAGGGATTTATCGGGAAATATCAGCAGCTTATACGCAGCACTGTCATCCCCTATCAGCAGAGCGTGCTCTGGGACAAAGCTCCCGACACGGAGAAAAGCCACGCTGCGGCGAATTTCATCAACGCTGCAAAGGCGCTGAAAGGAGAGGATGCCGGAGACGGATTTTACGGCATGGTGTTCCAGGACAGCGATGCCTCGAAATGGATAGAAGCTGCCGCCTATGCCCTTGCAGGCAGGAAGGATGAAGCTCTCGAAAAGCAGGTCGATGAGATGATAGAGCTTATGGCTGCTGCACAGGACGAGGACGGTTATCTCAACACATATTTCACGGTGAAGGACAGGGACAAGCGCTGGACTAACCTGCTTGAGGGGCACGAGCTTTACTGTGCAGGGCATATGATCGAGGCGGCTTGCGCGTATTATGAAGCGACGGGGAAAAGGACCCTGCTGGATGTTGCCGAGAAAAACGCCGAGCATATCTACGAGAGATTTGCCGCACAGAATACCGAGGGCATACCCGGACACCCGGAGATAGAGCTTGCCCTTATGAGGCTCTACCGCCTGACGGGAAAGAGCCGGTATCTTGAGCTTTGCAGGCTCTTCATCGACAGGCGGGGAACAGACCCGGGCATCTTTGCAAGAGAAGCGGAAAAGCGGAACTGGACTGTCTGGGGCTCTGACCCATGGGGCAACGAATACAACCAGAACGAGTTCCCCGTCCGCCGGCA
This sequence comes from uncultured Clostridia bacterium, assembly GCA_947169055.1. Classification (GTDB taxonomy): domain Bacteria; phylum Bacillota; class Clostridia; order Oscillospirales; family Ruminococcaceae; genus FB2012. The sequence continues at coordinate 52,656 of CAMVOF010000001.1, read as the reverse complement.
AAGTGAAGCAACGGGACACGCTGTGAGAGCTGTTTATCTCTACACGGGAATGGCTGACCTTGCTTCGGAGACAGGGGACAAGGAACTCCTTGATGCCTGCAGGCGTCTGTGGGAAAACATAGTCAGCAGGAGGATGTACATTACGGGAGGGATAGGCTCAACGGGGAACGGCGAAGCCTTCACCGTGGACTACGACCTGCCTTCCGACACGGCTTATGCCGAGACCTGCGCTTCTATCGGGCTGATGTTCTTTGCGTCGAGGATGCTTGAAAACGAGATAAAGGGCGAGTACGCCGATGTTATGGAGCTGGCCTTTTACAACACGGTGCTTGCAGGGATGCAGCTGGACGGCAAACGCTTCTTCTATGTCAATCCCTTGGAAGTTGATCCCGGCATAAGCGGAAAGGCTGTGACCCACAGGCACGTTGTTACGACACGGCCGAAGTGGTACGCCTGCGCCTGCTGTCCTCCCAATGCCGCAAGGCTCATCGGTTCCATCGGCAAGTATGCCTACGGCGAGAACTCGGACACAGCCTACTGCCACCTCTTTGCTGCCGGAAAGGTAAAGTTTGAAAACGGCATTGAGCTTGAATGCGAGACGGATCATCCCTATGATATGAAAGTCAGATATTCCGTTTCGGGAAAAGGCAGGCTGGCTGTAAGGATACCCTCATGGAGCAGGAGCTTCACTGTCTCGGTGGACGGAAAACCGGCGGAAGCTGATCCCGAGAACGGCTATGTATATTTTGAAATATGCGGAAAGACGGAGATAGTATTTGAGTTCGACGGCAAGCCGAGGTTTATGAGAGCTTCGGCGAAGATACCAAGGCTTTCTGGAATGACGGCACTTATGAGAGGACCGCTGGTCTATTGCTTTGAGGGCGTAGACAACGGAAACCTATGCAGCCTGAGACTTGACCGTAATCCTCCTGTTGAGGTGTCTGACTTTATGCCCGATCATCTCGGCGGAACTGTGACGCTTAAAGTCAAAGCCGAGAGGGCAGAAGATCTCGACGGGCTGTATTCCGACGAGCCGGAGGAGATATCGGAATGTACTGCGACGGCTGTCCCCTATTACACCTGGGGCAACAGAGGGGAAAACGAAATGAGGGTATGGATGACTGCCCGATAAACCGCATAACGCAAAAACAGCGAGCCTGATCTGATGGCTCGCTGTTCGCTTTATTCAGTTTTTACGGCAGGAATTTGCCTGCTGCGAGGTAGAGGACGTACCAGTCGTGGTGAGAGAGCTTCACATCAGCTGCGGCACATATATCCTTGATATGTTCGGGGTCCATGGTGCCGATTATCGCCTGCATCTTCGCAGGGTGGCGGAGTATCCATGCGATAGCGACTGCTGCCTTGGAGACGCCTTCCCGTTCTGCGATCTCTGCAAGGGCGTTATTGAGCTGGGGAAATTCGGGGTCGTCGATGAAGGTCCCGCCGAACATACCCTTTTGCAGCGGTGACCAAGCCTGTATGGTGATGTCGTTCAGGCGGCAGTAGTCGAGGACTCCACCATCGCGGTTTATTGAGAAGTCGGTGGTCTTATTGTTCATATAAAGGGCCTGGTCTATGAGCTGCGACTGCTCGAGGGAGAGCTGCACCTGATTGATGACGAGGGGCTGCCTGACGTATTTTTTGAGCAGCTCGATCTGCAGTGGCATAAGATTGCTGACGCCGAAGGAAATGACCTTCCCTGCTTTTTCAAGCTCGTCGAAGGCTTCCGCCACTTCCTCGGGGTCGAAGAGGACGTCGGGTCTGTGGAGCAGCAGAGCATCGAGATGATCGACTTTGAGCCTGCGGAGGCTGCCGTCAACGCTTGAAAGGATGTTCTCCTTTGTCCAGTCGAACTCGTTTCTGTCGAAGCAGAGGCCGCACTTGCTCTGGATGATGATATCCTCGCGCCTGATGCCGGTGAGAGGGAATGCCTCGCCGAAACGGGTCTCGGCTTCTCCGTCCTTGCCGTAGCAGGTGGCGTGGTCGAAGAAATCAATGCCGCAGTCAAAGGCTGTGCGGATGACTTTTGCAGCCTCCTCCTTCGAGAGGGAGGGCATTCTCATACAGCCCTGCACGATAGCCGAAACATTCTGCGGGCCCTTTGCGATACTGATGTTTTTCATTTTTCTTTCCTCCTTGCGAAAGCTCAATTTTTCTCTGCGCTCACACAGAGATATTTCGGCATCATTATATCATATCGGCGCAAAAAAAGCAAGGGGCTGCTGCAAGCAGACAATTTCCTTTAAAAAAAGAAGCTGTTTGTGCAACAGCCTCTTTATTTATTGATCCTGTTCGTATTCGTCGTATGCGCCGGGGTTGAAATAGGCATATACCGTTTTGGAGATATCGAAAAATCTGAAGTGCTGCTCGAACGCCACGTCGGGTATCTCCTCCATTACCACCAGCACATAATCGGCACCGTCGGAGTAGATTATCGCTGCGTCGTGAGAGACATTGTATGTATCGCCGGTCTTGTTTGCGGCTCTTGCTCCGTAGGGCAAGGCAGAGGGCAGCTTGCCCCGGTATTTCTGTTCAAAGAGGATATTCAGCATCTGCTGCGAAGCATATTCGGACACGCATTCTCCCCGGTAGATGCTCTCGAGTATATGACCCACATCCACGCAGCAGGTCACGTTGTCACGGTCGGCTGTAGTAAGGCCTTCGTAGTTCGTTGAGGGCTGCAAGCCGTGGTACTGCCCTGTGCCTGTATAGCCGTGCGCCTGACACCATTCGTTGATATAAGTCTTGCCTATCTTCCAGACGATCATATTGAAGGCCTGATTGTTGCTTATGGCAGCCATGCTGTAAAGGGTGGAATAGACATCTGATTCCTGGATCTTGCCGTCTTCTATCTGCTGGTAGCAGGCAGCAAGGGCAAAGAGCTTTATCATGCTTGCAGGATATACCGGGTGGTTGTTGATCTCGAACCAGTCTCCCGTGTTGAGATTTTTAAGATAGCAGGACCATGTGCCGTCAAAGCTTTCAAACTTGTCTTCAAGGGTCTTTTTGAGGTCTTTAAGTTCATTGACATGATCCGTTTCCGCCGGGACGATGCTTTCGGCAGCAGGCTCCGATACGATGCTTTCTTCGGAGCTGTCGCCGGTCTCGGCGGAGCTGTCATCTGTTTTCGGCGAACTCATTGATCTGCCGAAAAAGACCATGACACACACTATAAGAACGATCTCCGCCGCAAGCAGGAGCTTGGCTGTCCGGGGATTGTTTTTTATAAAGGCCAACAGTCCGCGGCCGGAAGAGCGTTCGTTGTTGTCGTTCATCAGATGACTCCCACTAATACTTTAAATAGTTATGCAGTTATATTTCGTATTATGCAGTATAGCATAATACTTGAAAAAAGTCAAGGTCGGAACCGCTGTCTTAAAGAGAAGCATTTTTCTGTTTTGTAAATAATGATAATTGACAAAGCCCGGCTTTATGATATAATAGAATTGCAAAGAAAAAAAGGAAAGATCAGGGAAGACTTTGAAAGGGGAAATTTGATGAAAAAGGATAAAAGGACTCACAAGCTGTCTCTGCAGCTCATAACGATGACAGTGATCCTGTTCATAATAGGAACGGCTGTCGGTGCTGTTATTCTCTTCAATGGCAGCAGAGATATGTACCTCAGGGCCAAGGACGATATGATCTCCTACGACCTCAACGATCTGGGCAGGAAGATAAATGAAAACGTATGCATCAACTGGCTTTTACGCTACTGCCTCAACCACAGCGATTACCTCAGCTACTCCACCGAGGAGGAAGAGCAGATCGTTGAGGATTATTTCGAAAAACACGGCCTCTACGGAGCCGACGTCAAGACCCGTGAGGAAGCGCTCAATAACCTCGACCCCTCTCTCTGGACGGCCTTTGCCAAGAGAGAATATCTCATATTAGGCAACTGCCTCAACAGCACCTTGCTGGACTCCGATTACGAAAAGCTCTACTGCATAGATATCAGCGAGGAAAACTGCGGCTTCGTTTACTGTGACACCGCCAGAACGGATTATATAAACGACGCCATGTTTCTGGGCACCCGTTCCGGGATGAAGTGGGATTACAGCGAAGACGACCACCCTGCCATAGAAAATCTGCGTTCCGGCAGCAGAGAGATACAGTTCGAGGTCGCTTCCATAGAGCCCGATAAAGATGCTACCAGCTATATCGGATATCTTCCCATCGGGAACGGTGATGCGGCTATATGTATCAGCTACGACTGGACATCCTTCCGCGATCAGCTGCTGAGCAAGGTTAGGACCCTTGTTCTGGTGCTTCTCGGGGCAATGCTGCTGACCTGTGTTCTTATCATGCTGTTCCTGAGGAAGGTCGTTATCAAGCCGCTGTCCAGCGTTCAGCTGACATTAAAGGATTACATGAACAACAAGGACAGCGAGGCTGCACAGGAGCATCTGAAAAACATAAAGACCAAAAACGAGATCGGAGTTCTTTCAGATGATGTGACGGCTCTTGTCCGGGAGATCGACAAATATACGGAACATATCAAAAAGCTCAGCGTTGAGGTTATGGAAGCCTTGGCGCACACCATAGATGCCAAGGACAGATACACCAACGGTCACTCCTTCCGTGTAGCCATGTATTCAAGGATGCTGGCAAAGGAGCTGGGTCTTTCTTCTCAGGAGCAGGAGGACATCTACTATATGGGACTTCTCCACGACATAGGAAAGATAGGTATTCCCGGTGCGATAATAAACAAGACTTCCCGCCTCACCGACGAGGAGTACGAGACTATCAAGATGCACCCGGTCTACGGATACGAGATACTCTCGGAGATAAAGAGTATGCCGGAGCTTTCCATAGGAGCAAGATACCACCACGAGCGTATCGACGGCAGGGGTTATCCCGACGGCTTGAAGGGCGAGGATATCCCCTTTATGGCAAGGATAATCTCCGTGGCGGACAGCTACGACACCATGACCTCCAACCGCAGCTACCGTGATTATCTCCCGCAGAACGTGGTGCGTGAGGAGATAGAAAAGAACATCGGCACACAGTTCGATGAAGCACCTGCAAGGGCAATGCTTAAAATAATGGACAGAGACAAGGAATATATGCTCCACGAATAAAGTGATCTTCCCCGGAAGGCTCCGTGCTTTCCGGGGATGTTTTTTGTATGCGAAAAAGCGTCCGTACTCTTGCACGGACGCTTTATTCGGTATTGAATGTCATTCTTAAACTCTTGTTTGTGTTTTTAGATAAGCTCTATCCTTATCCTGCCGCTGAGCTTCGGCAGGGGTATGCGGTATTTATCAGCAAGCTGAGGTCCGCAGGCTGCCGAGCCTACGCCTGCCATTGCGAAGTCCGCGCAGATGATGTTGTATTCGCTCTTTTCAAGCTCAAAGCTATGGCGCTTTGAGGCAAGCTCCTCCTGGGTGTATTCCGAAGCATTGAAGGAGAAGCCCTCGGGATTTGTGAATCTGATGGAAATGCTGCCGTCGGAGACGGACATCCTTGTGCAGCCGAAGTGAGAGCCGTTTTCCTGCGGTCGGATGTAGTCCTCGTGCATATCGGAGATATCGGAGGTGAAATTGCCCATGTACGAAGCCCGGTGCTTGTCGATATAGCTCTCATAAGGGCCGAAGCCGTAATACTCCACCCTGCCGAAGGACTTGGGCACAAACAGCCTGAGCCCGAAACGGGGCAGGAATTCCACCTTGTTTGAAGTCTCGGCGGTACATTCGACATCGAGGGCTCCCCTGCCGTCGATGCGGTAAACAGCCTCCGCTTTTGCAAAGGGCTGGTTGATGTTCCAGCCGAAGGACTGCTTTACCCGGATGACAGCGCAGCCGTTTTCTTCGTAAATCGAAGTCTCATAGACCTTGATGTCGTAGTCGTTTAAATGTGCGATGTACCAGTCGTTTTTCATGGTGTCGTTATCCGCGGGTGCACGGAAGAAATTATACTCAACTGGCTTTGCAAGGACATTCTTTCCCTTTGCCGAAATGCTCTCGAACCGGGCTGTTCTTCTGTTGAAGATGTACTCGGTGTTCGCGGCTTTGATGATATATCTCAAGGGCTCTTCCGTGAACTCGGGGGCTTTTTCCACAAGGGCTTCGGGCTTCTTTTCGGCCGTGAATATCTTTATCTGGTCGAAGCAGACTTCCTCGCCTTTCCGGAACACTTTGCCGTCCTTTTTTGCCGTGAAGACAAAGCGGATATATGCGTCTTTTTCAAAGCGCTGTGCGGCTTCGGGGATAAGGATCCCGGCAGCTCCCATAGGGGGTGCGGAGAAATCGAAGCTGCCCTCTGCTGCCTTGCCGCCGTCGAAGGTTATCTCCCACTTGCAGGCAAGATCATCTCCTGCGTCGGTGAAGCGAAGAAGGCTCCTGATCTCGAAACCGTCCGGGGCTGTGCGGTAAACGCTCACGGGACGATAGACCTGCTTGACTTCAAGCAGACCCGTGTGGGGCTTTCGGTCGGGGTAGCAGAGAGCATCCATGCAGAAATTGCCGTCGCTGTGGCGTTCGCCGGAATCTCCGCCGTAGCCGTATTCAGGCTTGCCGTTTTCGTCATATCCGAGGATGACGGCGTGGTCTGCCCACTCCCAGACAAGACCGCCGATGAGCCTGTCGCTTTCCATGAACAGCTCATGGTATTCCTCGAGATCGCCGGGTCCGTTGCCCATTGCGTGGCAGTATTCGCAAAGCACGAAGGGACGCTTTTCATCCTCCCGGGTAAGATAATTTCTTACGCCTTCGGGAGCTGTGTACATCTCCGAGACCATGTCGAGGACGTCGTCGGGGGTATCGTCAAGTTTGTGGGTGCTTTCGTAATGTACGGGACGGCTGCTGTCGAGAGACTTGATGAGCTTTGCCCCTTCACGGAAGTTTTCTCCCCAGCCGGACTCGTTCCCCAGGGACCAGAAGATGACGCAGGGACGGTTGATGTCCCTTGTCACAAGAAGTCTTTCCCGGTCGAGGATAGCTTCTTTGAAAAGCGGGTCCTTTGCGATAAGGGCGATGCCGTTGTAGCCGTTTTCCCAGGACCATTTGAGGTCGTTATAGACGTTGACGCAGCCGTGAGTTTCAAGGTCGGCTTCGTCGATGACATAGAGCCCAAGCTCGTCGCAGAGGTGATAGAACTCCGGGGAATTGGGGTAGTGTGAGGTGCGGACGGAGTTGATATTGTGACGCTTCATTAAGGTGAGATCCCGGAGCATTCTTTCTCTGTCGGCATAGCAGCCGGTGTCGGGATAGCTGTCGTGGCGGTTCACGCCGAAGAGCTTGATATGCCTGCCGTTGAGCTTCAAAATACCGTCTTCGATCCCGATCTTTCTGAAGCCGATCTTCTCGCCGACAAGCTCCTCTTCTGTCTCGAGCCGGAGCCGGTAAAGAAAGGGATCTTCCGCCGACCAGAGCACGGCATTTTCCACGGTGGTCTCAAAGGGCTTATCCTCCGAAACTTCGCCCTCGCAGATGAGCTTTTCGCCGTCAAAGAGGCGAAGCTTTGCCGAAACGCCCTGCACCGAAATGCGGAGCTTTCCGTTTTTGAAGCTGCTGTCCGGCTCGGCGGTGATGCGGAAGTTTTCAAGGCGTTTTTCCGGGCGCGAGAGGACATAGACATCCCGGAAAATGCCCGAGAGCCTGAACTTGTCCTGATCCTCGAGATATGTGCCGTCGCACCATTTGAGCACGGCGGCTGTGATCCGGTTGCTGCCGGCGTGCAGGAGGTCTGTGATGTCGAACTCGGAGGTATGGTGGGAGACCTGGGAATAGCCTGCAAACTCTCCGTTCACATAGAGATAGAGGCAGCTGTCAACGCCCTCAAAGCAGAGGATGCGGCGGAAGCCGTCGGGCTCGTAAGCGTAGTCTCTGCCGTAAACTCCCACGGGGATGTCGTCCGGCACAAAGGGCGGATCGAATGGAATGGGGTAGCAGATATTCGTATATTGGGCTTTGTCGTATCCGTGGAGCTGCCAGTTCGATGGCACGGGGATCCGAGCTGAGTTTTTCTGTTCGGTGAAGTAATCGGGCATATCTATTATGCTGTCGTAGTAGTCGAAGTCCCAGCTGCCGTTCAGAAGCTCGAAACGCTCCGAGCTTTCACGCAGAGCAAAGGCATCCTGTCCCTTTGCGAAGGGGATAAAATATGCGTGGTCGGGCAGAGTGCCGATGTGGAGGGAATTTGTGTCCTCGTGGAAGATCATCCGGCTTTTTGGCGAGCCGGGCTTTGCGATATCTGAAACTTTCATAGCTTTGCTCCTTTCTGTTCGGCGAAACGGTACAACCCGATGAACGAGACTGTTGGCTCTGTTCTCGAATCTGTTATCCTTATCCGCAGACGGTCTGTCACGGTACCGCCAAGCGGAACGATGCGCTTGTATCCCACAGTCGTGCCGCGGTATATCTCTTTAAAAGAACCGTCCTCATAAGCATCCACTGCAAACTGCTCTATGCGCTGGCTCATGGTGATGTTTTCCATTATAACAAGATAGCCAAGGTTCTCTTTTTGGGGAAGAGCGATCTCGATCACTGCGCTGTCGGTGTCGGAGATATAGCATTTATCATAGCTGTCGGCGGTGACGTTTTCTATGCCGAAGCCTGGCTTCTCGCCGTTACACGAAAGCACGGCTTCGGGGATAAGATCATGCCCGAATGCAGCTTTGAGGAACTCACCCAGCTCGGCAAGCCTTCGGACGTCGTTCTCGTGGAAAAGTCCAGAGGTCGTCGGAGGGATATTCAGCAGGAACGTGCAGTTGCCGCCTACAGAACGAATGTAGATATCAGCAAGCTCACGGAGGGACTTGACCTTGTCGTTTTCGCTTTCGTGCCAGAACCAGCCGGGACGGATAGATGTATTCACCTCCGCAGGATACCAAATAAGCTCCTGCTCGTCTTTTAGCATCTGCCTGCTGCCGAGGTCGGTGTCTCTTGCATCGACACGCCGCTGACGGAACTCCTCGCTGTCCTCGTGCTGGCTCTTTTCGGATATTATCTCGCTGTCTGCCGCTCTTTTCGGGACAACGCTCCATTCGGCTGCTCGGGTATGGCCGGCTTCATTTCCGCACCAGCGAACATCGGGTCCGCAGACCGATATGCAGGCACCTGGCTGTAGTTTTCGGATAACGGCGTAGTATCTTTCCCAGTCGTAGTACTGTTTTTTGCCGTTAGGTCCTTCTCCGCAGGCACCGTCGAACCAAACCGAGAAAATGTCTCCGTAGTTTGTGAGGAGCTCTGTCAGCTGTAAAATGAAGAAGTCGTCATACTCTCTGCCCTTTCCGTAGAGCGAAGAGTTCCTGTCCCAAGGGGAGAGATATACTCCGAATCTTATGCCGTGTTTATTACAGGCATCGGAGACCTCGCGGACGATGTCTCTGCCGAAGGGGCTGTTCATCACGTTGTGGACAGTCGTCCTTGTGTCCCACAGGCAGAAGCCGTCGTGGTGCTTGCAGGTGAGGATAAGCCCTCTCATTCCCGCGGAGATGACGACCTTGACCCATTGTTCAGCATCAAAAGAAACGGGGTCGAAAATATCGGGCGATTCCGTACCGTCTCCCCACTCTTTGTCGGTGAAAGTATTTACTGTGAAATGGACGAAGGCATAGAATTCAAGCCTTTGAAAAGCGAGCTGCCGCTCCGACGGAACGATGCCGGTAAGTCTTTTGTCATTCTGCATATTATCCCTCCGGGTCTGAACATTTACTGCCTTGATATTATTATAGCAATCTTGACAGAACAGTCAATAGATGATAGTATAGTAATATAACAATAGTATCATCCGATTTGTGAGGTGACGAAGGATGTATTTCAGTGATTATCCGATAAAGAACAAGGAGCTCGGGCTGCCGCTCTTCCCCGACAACATCGGAAGGCACACCTGCCAGCCGAGAACGGTTCGCAGCAGCGGGTTCACACACCCTCAGATACTCTACTGCACCACGGGCAGCGGAGTACTTAAAGTTGACGGCGAGAGTATCGAGATACCGCCGAAAACAGCGATCTTCCTGCCTGCCGGACATCCCCACGAATACTATCCCACCAGCGGCGACTGGAACATTCACTGGGTGGTGCCGGACGGATATGCCTGTGCAGGGCTGCTTTCCTATTTCGGGCTGGACAGGCCTTTGGTCTTTGGGATAAAGGACACGGCTCTCCTGGAGCATTTCTTTTCGCGGATGCACGAGTCAATATGCGGAGACAGCATAAACGGCAACATGAGAGCCTCAGGCTATTTATATAATTTTCTCATCGAGCTTTACCGCCAGAAGAACTCGGACAGAGTCGTCAGGACATCCAACAGGGCAATAGTCGCGGCCATAGACCACATCAACGGACGGTACAAAGAGAAGATAACCATGGCAGAGCTCTGTGACGTGACGGGGCTTTCCAAGCAGCAGCTTTGCAGGCTTTTCAAGCGCTATCTCAATTCCAGACCCATGGAATACATCGCCAAGAGAAGGATACAGGCTGCAAAGGAGCTGCTGTCCTCCACGGGAATGTCAGTTGAGGAGATCTCAGAGACCGTGGGCTTTTGCAGCTGCAGCTATTTCTGCAAGCTGTTCAGCCGCTACGAGGGCATGACCCCCACGCAGTTCAGGAGCATCTGACGGTGTTGCAATTCCAAGAGACATATGATAAAATATAACAAAATGACATGACCGAGAGGTGGACACAATGGCTAATCATTCCGATCTCCGCGCAAGGATACTTATAGTTGATGACGACAGGGAGCTTTCCTTTATTATAAAGAAGATGCTGGAGAACTATTCATACAATGTCAGCGTAACCCACAGCTGCGACGAGGCTTTCGAGCTTCTGACCGGGAACCGCTTCGATCTTGTGCTGCTGGACGTAAATCTTCCCGACGGCACAGGCTTTGATATCTGCCGAGAACTGCGGAGAGCCTGCGATGTGCCGGTGATCTTTGCCAGTGCAAGGACAGCCGAGGACGACAGGGTGACGGGCTTTGAGATCGGCGGAGACGACTATCTGCCGAAGCCCTACTCCATGAGGGAGCTGCTGGTCAGGGTGAATGCTCTGCTGCGGAGGACATTCAAAAACAACGCAGAAGAAAAGCTCGTTTGCTTCGGGGACACAGCCGTGAACATAACGTCGAGGACAGTTGAGAAGAACGGCAGGCAGGTGTCCCTTTCTCTGAGGGAGTTTGATCTGCTCTCCTATCTCTGCGAGCATCCGAACACCCCTGTGCCAAAGGAGAAGATATTCAGTGAGGTATGGGGTGCTTTCACAGAGGTCGAGCCTTCGACTCTTGCTGTGCATATCCGCTGGCTCAGGGAGAAGCTCGAGGACGACCCTGCCGACCCGAAATACATAAAGACCGTGCGAAAAGTCGGGTATATGCTGGAGGTGAAGGGATGATGAGATACAAGCCGTTCGCCGCCGGGGCTGTGCTTTCTCTTATCGTGATACTCTGCACACTGATGCTGTTTCTCAACAGCCGCAGCAGCAACGAGGACATCCCGAAACTCTCAGTGAAAGCCAACGAGGTCGAAAATCTTATCGTCGCAGGAGAGACGGAAGCTGCCGCCGAAAAAGCAGAACAGCTGAAAGAGGACGCACAGCTTGCCTCGAAGAACAGCAAGCAGGAGGGCGACCCGAAGCTGTGGGTGATTTGCGGGGTGGCTGTGCTGTTGATAAACGGCTGCGTCGCCTATGTGTGGCTTAGTATGATAAAGCCCTTCCACAGGCTCGAGGGCTATGCCGACAGGCTTGCGGCAGGAGATCTTGACACTCCCCTCGGACAGGAGAGAGGGAATTACTTCGGAAAATTCACCTGGGCCTTCGACAACATGAGGCGTGAGATAGTCAAGGCCCGGAGCTGCGAGCGCGAAGCCATAAACAACAACAAGACAGTCATCGCTTCCCTTTCCCACGACCTGAAAACTCCCCTTGCGTCTATCACGGCTTATTCCGAGGCGCTGGTGAACGGGCTTTATTCCGACACCGAGGAGATGTATTCCTATCTTGAGGTGATAAACCGCAAGTGCGATGAAGTTGCAAGGCTGACCAACGACATGATGACCCACTCCATAAGCGAGCTGGGAGCTTTGAAGATGCAGCCGGAGAGCCTTGAGCTTTCGGAGCTTATCGAAAAGACGGTGCATGAATCGGCGGCGGCGGATGTCGTTTTTGAGAAGCCCTTGTTCCCCGTCAATGTTTATGCCGACAGGAACAGGCTGGCACAGCTTATTGGGAATCTTATCGGCAACGCACAGAAATACGCAGGGGGCAGAATGGAGATAACGATCGAAAAGGATAAGGGATATTTCAACGTGAGCTTCAGGGATCACGGCGGAGGCATCCCCGACAAGGACCTGCCCTTTGTTTTCGACAAATTCTACCGTGGCGGCAACTCAAAAGACGTGAGCGGCTCGGGCCTCGGGCTGTATATAGTAAAGTATATCGCCGAACAGTCGGACGGTGAGATCACGGCTGCGAATACAGGAGACGGGCTGGAGATAAAATTGATATTACCGGAAGACAGATCTTTTTCTTAAGGACTTCTTAATCTTAGGTGTGATATGATTGGTACAACGAGAATGATCGAAAGGGGCATACCTATGAAGGAAGCGATACTCACAGCGAAAAAGCTCTGCAAGTCCTTTGCAGCCGACGGAGTGCAGAACCACGTTCTGACCGGCATTGATCTTGAGATTTTCAAAGAGGATTTCACAGTTGTTATGGGAGCTTCGGGCTCGGGAAAATCCACTCTGCTCTATGCTTTGAGCGGAATGGACAGAGCCACATCGGGAGAAGTCATCTACGGCGGCAGAGACCTTGTTAAGCTCAGCGAAAAGGAGCTGACTCTGCTTCGGAGGAAGGACTTCGGCTTTGTGTTCCAGAAGATGCACCTTGTTAGCAACATGACAATGTTTGAGAACGTTGTGGTGCCGGCTTACCTCGACAAAAGCGTTCCGGCACAGGAGACGGACAAAAAAGCGCTGGAGCTCTTCAAGGCCATGGGCATCGAGGAGATAAAGACTCACCTGCCCTCTCAGTGCTCGGGAGGTGAACAGCAGAGATGCGCGATCATCAGGGCTGTTATAAGCAAGCCTTCGGTGCTGTTCGCAGACGAGCCCACAGGCGCTCTCAACAGAAGGAGCACAACGGAAGTCCTCGACCTGCTGACGAACCTCAACAAGGAGGGGCAGTCGGTGTTTATGGTGACCCACGACATAAGGGCTGCTGTCCGGGGGACAAGGATAATATACATCGAGGACGGAACTATAAGCGGAGAGCTGACCCTGCCGCCCTTTGAAGCCGAGAACGCGCAAAGCCGTGAGGCACAGGTGAACTCGTGGCTGACCTCCATGCACTGGTAAAGGAGGCAGCTGTATGAGATCGGTTTTGCACCTCTTGAAAAACAACATAAAGCACAAGGCCGGAGCCTTCAAGGGCATAATCGCCCTTATGGCCATAATCGTTTTTTCCTATTCCGGCTCGGTCAGCAACTCGAAAAATCTTGACAGAGCCCTGAACGAATCCCTCGACCATTACGGCGTGGGAGATATTGTTATGACCTACAAGGAAGGCAAGCTCTCCGACAAGATAAAAGACGGTCTTGAAGCCAACGAACACGTTACGTCCTGGAGAGTTGATCCCATGCTCTATGTGGGGATGGATTATTACCTCAACGGCAAGAGCAAGGAGCAGGACACAAGGCTCGTCAAGGAAAAAGATGAGATAAAGCTCTTCAACGATGACGAGACGGGCTTTGTTGACAAGGCTCCGAAGCTTGGGGCAGGAGAGGTATATGTTTCCTACTCCCTTAGCAAGGTGGAGAAGCTCAAAAAGGGTGACGTCCTGGAGATACAGACATCGCCGACAACAAAAGAAAAATTCACGATAAAGGGCTTCACCGAAGAACCCCTCTACGGAACGAGTCTTGTGGCTTACGAGATATTCTTCGTTAGCGCCGAGGATTACGACCGTATTGCGGCAGGGATAGAAAACGGAGAGGTCAACAGCAATTACGTCTATAAAACGCAGATGCTGCATATCTTCTCGGACGGCGATATCGGCAGCTACAAGCTGGTCAAACAGCTCAACGACGAATGCGGACTTGTTGACGAGTCGATGCTCTACGTAACAAGGGCCGAACTTGCAAGCTACACCGAGCTTTACGCCGACACAGGCACGAGCCTACTCTACATCTTCGTGGGGCTGCTGGCGGTGGTGGTCGTGCTGATGATGCTCAACAGCATAAACTCCACTATCGAGATGCAGTATGTGGATCTTGGGATACTCAAATCCCAGGGCTTCACGGTGTGGCAGATAAGAGCCGCATATCTTATGCAGTATCTTATAGCCTTGGTCATCGGAACGGTCATCGGGCTCATAGCCTCTGTTCCGCTGCTGAAGGTGCTGGGCAGTATGTTCAGGACTGTAACGGGCATCCACACCGACTGCAGCATAGATTTCCTCAGCTGCGGGCTCATAGCCGTTGCCATGATAGCGGTGTTTACACTGATAATCCTCTTCTCGACGCGCAAGCTCGGGAAGCTTTCCCCTGTGAATGCTCTCAACAACGCACACAGAGACATACACTTCACAGGCAGGCTCAATGCGCCCATCAGGCAGAAGACGCTTTCGCTGTCCATATCCCTGAGGCAGCTGACCTCGGGAGTGCGGCACTATATATTTATTTTCGTGATCTGCGTTATCCTGATGTTCTTTATGACGACGGTGTTCAACCTTTGCAGGGGGCTGGATTTCAGAGAGATATTCGGCGAAGTGAACACTGCCGCCTATGCGAAGCTCTTCAACGAATTCGAGGAGAAGGATATGCAGCGGGTGTCAGACAGGCTCAGGGAGTTTGACGAAGACTCGGAGGTCTATTTTGTCTCCTACATCGACAATATCTTAGCGGACGATATACTTTTCGGAGTAACGGCAACTGACGGCATAGATAAATATTTCGATCCTATCGAAGGCAAGCTCTGCGAGTTCGACAACGAGATCATCGTTACAAGGATATTCTCGGAGGAAACGGGCAAGGGCATCGGCGACAGCGTCACGGTCTCTAATGAAGGCAAGGAAGCCGAATATATGATCGTCGGCATCTATCAGACCACAAGCCAGGCAGGAAGGACCTTCACCATGACCCTTGACGGAGGAAAGCGCATCGGCATGAAGCCCTTCCTTGCAAACATCTTCCTCTCGGACAACAGCCGGGCAAATGAGGTCAGCAAGATACTGAACGACGAGTTCGGCAGCATCCTCTTCACCAAGCCCGACGATTCCATGGAATCCAATTCCAATCTCTACGATCTTATAGATGCCTTCCTGCTGATAATAATTCTCGTCGTGGCAGGCGTTTCCTCCGTCTTCCTTCTGGTTGCGGTGAGCATGATATGCAGGATAACCTTCCTGCGAGAAAGAACGGACATAGGCATCTTCAAGGCGACGGGCTTCACCACCGGCAAGCTGCGGTCCATGTTCTCACTGAGGTTCTTTATCATCGGTGCTGTGGGATGCGCGGCAGGGCTCGTGCTTTCGCTGTGCTTCACCAAAAGCCTGCTCTCGACCCTCATGCGGATAACGGGAATGACGGACTTCTCGGTATCTCTGACGGCCTTTGATATCCTGCTGCCGGCAGGGATAATCTGCGCCTGCTTTGCAGGGTTCTCGTATATGGTTTCTTCAAGCATCAGGAGCGTCCAGACAACGGAGCTCATCTGCGAATAAAGACAAAAGCGGTATATCCTTCAAAAAAGGATATGCCGTTTTTTATGCCTGCTTGTATCACACAGCGCAGGTCAGAAAAAATCAGAAAAATGAGTATTTTTTTTAAATCGCTCTTGCATTGTTGTAAAATTTGGGCTATAATAGATATAAGATCATTTTCGGCCGGGTGCCGGTAAATTCTGGAATGAAGTAAGGTGTGATATTATGAAAAAGGCCTCTGAATACAAGAAAGCGGATATTATCAACGGTTTCAAATGCCAGCCGGGAATATATACGGTCAACGGCGCATCGGCTTCCAAGGAAATAAATGCCGTCAACTTCACTGTCCACTCCTCCAATGCGAAGAGCTGCTCGGTGGTGCTGTTCAAGCGCGGACAGAATGAGCCCTATGCCATAATACCTATCCCCGACAGCTACCGCATAGGCGACACCTGGGCTATCATAGTTTTCGATATAGATATCTACGATGTGGAGTACTGCTACCGCTTTGACGGAGAATACGCCCCCGAAAAGGGGCTGCTGTTCGACAAGAGGAACAATATCCTCGACCCCTACGCCAAAGCCGTTACGGGGCAGAGCGTCTGGGGAAAGAAAAAGAGAGACGACGACTCCTACCACGGCAGGATAACCGTCGATACTTTCGACTGGGGTATATTCCAGAAAAAGGACGTGCCTTTCAGCGACCTTGTGATATACGAGATGCACGTTAGAGGCTTCACAAAAAGCCTGACCTCGGGGGTCAAGCACCCGGGAACATTTGACGGCGTTGCCGAGAAGATACCCTATCTAAAAAAGCTGGGAGTCAATGCCATAGAGCTTATGCCGGTGTTTGAGTTCGACGAGCTTTACGAGGACAGACACCACGACGGCAAGCTGCTCTATAACTACTGGGGCTACAACACCACCTGCTTCTTTGCGCCTAACACGAGCTACACCTCGGGTCTTGAATACAACCACGAGGGCAACGAGCTTAAGACCCTTATCCGCACCTGCAACGAGAACGGCATTCAGGTCTTCCTTGATGTTGTGTTCAACCACACCTCCGAGGGCAACGAGAACGGCAGGATATTCTCTTTCAAGGGCATAGACAACAGGGTCTATTATATGCTGACGCCGGACGGAAAGTATTTCAATTTCAGCGGCTGCGGCAACACCCTTAACTGCAACCACCCCATAGTGCAGCAGTTCATTCTCGACTGCCTGCGCTACTGGGTCATCGCATACCGTGTGGACGGATTCCGCTTCGACCTTGCTTCCATACTGGGACGCAGCGAGGACGGCAGCCCTCTTGCGGATCCGCCTCTGCTGAAGACCATAGCCTACGACCCCATACTCAGCAAGGTAAAGCTCATCGCAGAAGCCTGGGATGCAGGCGGACTTTATCAGGTGGGGAGCTTTCCCTCCTGGAACAGGTGGGCTGAGTGGAACGGACGCTTCCGCGACGATCTGCGCTGCTTCCTGAAAGGCGACAACGGTCTGGCCTGGGCAGCTGTGCAGAGGATAACGGGCTCCGCCGATCTCTATCCTCCCGAACGCTGTCACAATGCCTCGGTGAACTTCCTGACCTGCCACGACGGCTTCACCATGTACGACCTTTATTCCTACAACGTAAAGCACAACGAGGCAAACGGCTGGGACAACAACGACGGCGACAACAGCTCCACAAGCTGGAACTGCGGCGCCGAAGGAGAGACCGACGACCCCAGCATCATGGGGCTGAGGATGCGGATGATAAAGAACGCATTTGCATCGCTGCTTTTCAGCAGAGGGGCTGTGATGTTCTATGCAGGGGATGAATTCTGCAACACCCAGTTCGGCAACAACAACGCCTACTGCCAGGACAACGATGTTTCGTGGCTCGACTGGACGAGGCTTAAGAAGTACCGGGAGATACACGATTTCGTTGCGGACATGATAGCTTTCAGGAAGAAGCACGATATAATAAGACACGCTTCAAGGTTCAGGTCCTTCGGATTCCCGGACACCAGTGTACACAATTCCCGCGCATGGAACTCGGAATGCCGCGACTACGACCACGTTATCGGAGTGATGTTCGCAGGGAAGAACGACAAGGGCAAGGACGATGCTGTATTCATCGGCATCAACGCCTACTGGGAGAAATGTCCCGTTGAGCTGCCGGAGCTTCCGAGGGGATACAGCTGGAACATTGATTTTTACACCTACCCGGCCTACAAGGCAGGCACGGATTTCAACAAGCTGATCCACCGCGAGGGTCTGACCTATTACCTTGAGCCGAGAAGCACTATCGTGGCTTCGGCGGTGAAGGATTAAACACAGGGAGTCGGAAACGGCTCCCTTTTTTGCTTCGGGAAAGCTGTTGACTTAAAACGGTTTTGTGTGGTATAATAAGCTCAAAGCAACACCGGATATTTATCGGAGGGATAGAAATGCTGAAACTTAGGAAAACGATCTGCACCGTTACGGCGGTGCTTTGTCTGGCGGCAGGGATGCCGACCGTCGCCTTTGCAGACGACGAGGGATATACCGAAAAGGAGATCACCGCCCACGTTTACGCAAAGGACAATATCAAGACCCTGACCTCGCGGTTCTATGAGGAGCTGCCGCAGATACCTTACGTCAAGGTGGATGACTTCTACGCTATGCTTATCGGCAAGGAGCTGGAGGTCGAGGCTGAGGGGAATGTTTTCACCCTGACGAACGTTCTGGGAGAAACGGCTGTGGTCGATACGGATGCGGACACGCTCAAGGCGGATGACTTCTGCGAGTTCATCAACGCCACGATATACAGGCAGGACGGGGTGAAAAACATCTACTACGACGGAATGCCCTTTACCCGACCTGCCGGGACCGAATTCGACAAAGAAGCCGAACCCATAGAGATCGACTTCGCAGGCTACGGGATAGACCTTAAAGCCGACGGAGACGATCTATGGATGCCCTTTGTCACCGCCAACGATCTCTTCAAGAGCGTTATAATGCTCAACGGATATTTCGACGGAGAGGAATACTATTTTATCGACTCCGCTTCCGATTACACCTCCGACGAGACCGCGACCAGCGATGGATTTATCTCCACGGTAATGAAATGCTGCTTCAAGGACGGCAAGCGTTCTGCCGAGACCGCAAGATTCGGCTACGGTGAGCTTTGCTTTCTCATCGACACCTTCTACGGCTTTCCGGGAAGAGCAAAGATACAGGACCCCCTGACTCAGGGCGGAAGCTTTGATAAGGCGCTTGATATCATAACACAGCAGATCAACAGCACCAAGACTCTGAAGGAGCTGCTGCTTTCCGAGGACGTAACAGACTACTATGCAGGGCTGTATATCATGCACCGCCTGCTCTATGACGGAGGTCATTCAAGCTTCAGATTCCCGATATCGGCTTTGGAAGCAGCTTTCGATCCGGACAAAGATGAGCTTGCGGAAATATTAGCCGAGTTCAACTATCCCTATGAAGATGTTGATGAGCTGATAGAAAAAAGCAACACTGCCTGGATGAGTATACTGGATGCAAGGAACAAGCTCTGGGGTACGGAAAAATACCACAAGCAAGGCAGCACAGTCGTTTACTGCTTCGACTCCTTTATGGCAGACTTTGACGGATGGAGAAAATACTTTGCAGGGAACGGCAAAAGACCCGTGGATGAACTGTCGATGCTCCTTGACGCTATGGAAAAAGCCGACAATGACCCCGAAGTTCGGAATTTTGTTATCGACATAACCTGCAACGGCGGCGGCTCGGGAGATATCGTTGCGGTGATACAGAAGATAATAGACGGACAGAGCTTTATCAGGATCAAAAACACGATCTCGGGACAGGTCTCCAGAACGGACTACGACATCGACGCCAACTTTGACGGGGTGTTCGACGAGAAGGACAACGAAAAGCAGTACGACCTGAATTTCGGCATACTGATGAGCAATGATTCCTTCTCCTGCGCCAATTTGCTGCCTTCCTTGTGCAAGGGCAGCGGGATACCTCTGTTCGGCGACACCTCCGGCGGAGGAGCCTGTGCAGTTTATGAAAGCCTGACAGCAGACGGTCTGTATTTCAGGCTCTCCAGCAACTACCACATTATCGACAATTTCGGCAACAGCGTTGACCCCGGCATCGAGCCCGATTATCAGATGCTGAGCTACAGCGAAGACGGCAGCTGCGACTACTCCAAGCTTTACGATCTTAAGTTCATCGACGAGAAGATGAACGAATTCTATTCAGACAATGACGGCAGCCAAGGCGGAGGCAACCCCGACACGGGCTCTTCCGAATGTGCGTCGGTGGTAACTGTTGTACTGCTTGCGGGAGCTTTGCTTGCTTACAGGAAGAAGAGATGACAGAGGAAATGAAACAAACCAGGCAACACCGCCGGCGTGTGGTGCTGCCTGGTTTTGTTTTTGGGGAAGGTTTTGGGCAGAGGAAAGCCGCCCGGGAGGGCGGCTTTATCATATTTATTCGCTCTATTTTTTTCTATCAACTAAATTCATTAATCCTTTTGTTTTTACTATATCTAAATATTCCTCATACGAATATATTTTATCAAAAAAATTCATATCGCTATTCTTTTTTATAGTAATACTATCATTTATTGTTTTAACTAAATCCTTTACTTCCTCACTTTTCATTATTAGCTTATTTAATACATCTATATCTATTTTTTCCCTTGGTTTGGCATTAATAATGATTTCACTGTTTTGAGGAGCTTCAAGATTCAGCTTAATTAATCCAATACCAAAGGAATTATTGAGAATACCGAGTTCTTTTAAAAATTCAGGGGTTTTTTTGATTTCCGAAGCAACTAAATATCCTTCATTTGCCCAAGATGAATTAGAGACAGCCTGAAAATAACACTCTCTTAAATTTGAGAGACCAATCTCTTTTTTTAGTTCAAATGAAAAGATTGTTATTGCTGTCTGTTTAACACTTTCTAAAAAAGCTGTAGTCTCTACTTTATAATCTGAAAAAGGAAAATATACTCCTATAATGTCAGGATACATCCACATATCCTTTGTTCTTTCAGATTCATCATTCTTTAATTTCTTTTCATGTATTCCAGAGGCTCTTTGTTGTATAATTGTTTTTACTGAACATTTAAAATGATCATGCGACGCTACAAACATTGCCAAAACAGGATGAAGACCGGCTTCTGTGTATTCAAATTGAATACTGTTATTGTCGGGTAAGTCTTCTTCTGTATCTTCATCATTTTCAGTCTCTGCAATCTTTTCTTCAATTGTACTAGGAGCAATTTTTGAATCTTTTAACAAGAATATATAAGGGCTCTTTGAAAAACGCTGAAACATTGTATTGGGATTTGTATTAATATCAGTATTTAAAGTGCTACTTAACAAGTTCACTGGAGTTGTAGCATAATTATCCATATTAACCTTGACTGAAATACCAGTTTCAATGGCTTTATCCCATATTTCTTTACAGCTCATAGGGGATGTTGCTTCTTTTAAAACATCCTCAGCAAGATTCTTCATGGTATATTTATTTGCCATAATAATACCTCCTATAATAGTTTATAATCCCATTATACTATCCCCCCGCAAAAAGTCAACACCTTGTATCAAATTTCGTCACATTTGCCGAAAATACTATACACTATGCACAACGCTCAAAATCCTGCGCAGAGCGAGCGCAGGGATGTTTTTTATCCTCTCCCTCTTGCAAAACCCGGCATTTTATTGTATAATCATATATAAGAACAAGCTGCGCGGCGGCGGTTTGTATTTGCAAAACAGAAAAGAGGTCGGAGGATATGAGAAAAAACAGATTCGTTTCCGCAGTCGCAGCTGCGATTATGTTCGTCTCTACTGCTCAGGGGGCTGCTTTTTCGGCGTCGGCTGAGGGCGGTGCCGGGGACAGCTATGAGGAAAAAGTGGATAAGCTGGGCAGGTATTTCGCTGAGACCATACTCGACACGAATTATAATTACACGGTGGATGACCCGGAGCTACCGGCTTATGCGGCGATGCCGAGGAAATTCGATCTGCGGGATGTTGACGGAAAGAACTATGTCACCCCGGTGAAAAATCAGCGCAGGACGGGAAACTGCTGGGCTTACTCTGCCATGGCCTGTTCGGAGACAAGTATACTTTACGAGATGGGCGTTGATCTCAACACCTGCGACGAGTCGCAGATACTCGATCTTTCCGAGCGGCAGATAGCCTGGTTCGTGGGCACTGTGCTGGGAGCCGGCAGCAAGTATCCTTCTCAGGAAGGCGAGGGAGGAATAAGATATGCTTCCTATCTTGAGCTGCAGAAGGACGATCCAGATTACACGATAATCTTTGAAGACTTTTTCGGCGGCGGTTACGATCAATATGTTTTAAGTATGCTCTCTACGGGTCAGGGCCCTGTTGACGGGAATCTTGTGCCGAATCTCGACGAGGTGGACCTGACGGGCTATGTAACGATATACGAAGTAGTAAACGACCCTGCCGAGTGCGAGAAGCTGGATGAAGAGCACCTGTGCGACAAGGACAAGACGGAATATATAGATTTCTTCACCAAGCAGGAATTCCTTGATATAATCTCGGACGAGACTCTGCTGGGGAGGATATCCTTCAACAAGAACGACAGCACGGACTGGTATGTGGGCAACGGAAGATACTGGGACCGATCGGTGAACGAAGAAGAGTCGAAACACATGGACTGGTCTGTTGACGACGCTTACAGGTTCAGCGACTATACGATCGAAAACATAGTTCTGACACAGAAGCTTGCAGACAGTGACCCGGAGACCTCTGAATACAGATTCAACGAGAATGTGCTCAATACTATCAAGAACGAACTTCTCGGCGGCAGAGCGGTGATGTTATCGATGTACTATGGCACCTACGGTCAGAGCAGTGTGAAACGCCGCATAAACTATATCGACAAAAACGGCGAAAGGACATTGAGCGACAGGCAGGCTGCATATCTGTGTTACTACTGCTTCGATGATAATTACGACCCTGACGACGAAACAAGCATAAATAAAGTCGTCAGTGCTAACCACGCAGTAACGGTAGTCGGGTATGACGATGATTTCCCGAAGGAATACTTCTACGACCCCAAAGGCACCATCAAGGGCGACGGAGCCTTTATCATAAAGAACAGCTGGGGCTGTAAGGATGACTATGATTACTACGGTAATAACGGAGACGGATTCTTCTATATCTCATATTACGATCAGTCCTTAGGCAGAGCCATGAGCATCGATTACAAAACAGACAGTCCGGAGACAAAGAACAGCAAGAAATTGACCTCGAGCTTCGAGCATCTTTATGATATCATGACTGCTCCCTGCTACGGAGCCTGCAACTATGATGATGCCGCAGCTGCAAATGTTTTTATCTGCGAGCATGACCAGAAGCTGGTTTCCCTGGGTACTCTCTACAGCCGCCCGAACAACACGGTGAAGTACGATGTGTATATCCTGAATGAAGACTCCGCAAGCCCCACCGACGGCACTCTTGCCGCAAGCCTGACAGTCAGGGAGCCGCAGGCAGGATACCACAACACCGATCTTGAAAAGCCGCTGTATCTTAAAAAGGGAACGTTATTCTCCGTAGTTGCCACCGTGACCCGTGAGGACGGAAAGAATGAAGTCCTGTTCAAGAATGACGGCAACGAAAAATTCGGTATGCAGACTTATGAAAATAAAAGACAAGCATATATCGACGCACACGGCTCCGACGAAGGCTTTGTTCCCTACAGTATCTGGTTCACACGCGGAGTGATAAATCCCGGGGAAAGCTACGTTTTCTCCGACGGCGAATGGCTCGACTGGAGCGACGTTGTTGAAGTTATGCACACCTGCGGACTGAAGAACACCAACGCGGGCACGCTTGAAGCCGGACTGACCGATTACGACAATCCCTCTATCCACGCTTACGTGGAAAATGCTTATTTCTCGGTGGAGCACAAGATAGCCGAGCCCCGGGATGAGGCTTATAACGTAGGCGACGAAGTGGTATGCACCGTGTCTGTCACAAAGGAACTGGACGAAGAGACAGGAGACTGCGAGGTGTATGTGAACGGAAAGCTCATAGGCACTATCGAAAACCTTGAAGCCGGCGAGACCGCAGAGATCGAATACATCTACACCGTGACGGAGAACGATCTTGAAAGAGGATATTTGGAGAACTCAGTTCAGATATTCACCCTTACCGCAGACGGCTCGTACCGCGAGTTCGATCTGCTGGAAGAGCTCAACAGCACAGCTCTGACAGCCGATGTTGCCGAGCCGGAGGACAGCTCCGAAAGCACACCGGACAGCACTCCCGAGAGCGAAGACGAAAGCGAAAGCACACCCGACAGCACTCCCGAGAGCGAGGAAGACAGCTCCTCCGAAAGCTCGAAGGAAGAGAGCGGCAATCCGGGCTCGAACCCCAACACCGGTACTGCTGCGGGAGCAGCTGTAATAGCTTCTGCGGCTGTGGTCGGAATGATCCTCTCGAAGAAAAGGACTTCCGCACGCTGATAAAATTGATCTATAACACAAAAACCGGGCAGCAGCTTTGTACTGTTGCTCGGTTTTATGTTGCTTAGAAGATTATTATAACGCTGCGTTGATGATCTCCTGAACACAGGGCTTGGGTCTGTGGTCGGTGTCGAACATCAGCGGATGCTGCTTGATCTTCGGCATATCTGGGCCGACACCGAAGAAGTCCAGCCAGGTATAGTCATCCGCAACTCCCCAGGTGGTGACGCAGTCGATGACGTCGGAATAGCTCCTGTATATCCCGAAGAGCTTGACGTAGATATTGCTGATCTCAAGGAGCCTTTCGGGTGTGGCCTTTGTGACTTCCTTAACGTATTCCTCAAAGCCGGGATCGCCGGGCTTAAGTCTTTTGCCGGTCCGGTTCACTGTCGCCATAAGCGAGATGTCAAGCTCGGTGACGTGCAGCCGCAGCCCGAGAGAGGCATAGTCCTCGATGGCTCGTTTTATCTCGTCGAAGTCCGGCTTTACAAAATGGTGCTGCTGCATACCGAAGCCGTCAACACGGCAGCCCTTGTCCCTGAGCTCCTGTATCAGCCTGATTATGCGCCGGCGCCTTTTGGGTTCCCACTCGCCGTAGTCGTTGTAGAAAAGCTGAGCCTTCGGAGAATACTTATCCATTGCACGGAAAGCCGCTTCGATGAAGCCCGGTCCGCAGAGCTTGAAATACTGGCTGTTTCTGTATATCTCGCTGTCCCCTATCTGATCCTTTGCCTGCTCGTCGAGGGTCGCCTCGTTCACCACATCCCACGCATAGACGTCGTCGTTATACCTCTCGCAGAGAGCCTTTGTGTGTGCCTCGATACGCTCGTAAATAAGCTCAGGAGCTGTGGGCTTATCGCCGTCCTTGAACATCCACTGGGGCGTTGCCCAGTGCCACACAGGAGCATGAGCCCGGACCTTGATGCCGAGCTTTCTTGCGGTATCGAATATCTTGTCGGCTGAGCCGAAGGTGAACTTCCCTTCCTCCGGCTCCGTCGCATCATACTTCAACTCGTTTTCGGTGGTCACGCTGTTGAAATGCTTCGCCAGCAGCTCGTCGTAGCTGTCAATGTTAAGATGAGAAACAGCTGCCCCTATCTTGAAATGCTTTTCATAAGCCTTCGCCAAAGAATCTGTTGTATTCATTTTTATCCCTCCCGGTCATTATCGCTGTATGCACAGCCAAAGCCTTCTGATAAAAATTATACCACAGTTCTGCGAGAAAAAGTATGAAATAGTCCTTAAAAAATTGTATAATGCTATATTGTTCGGCGTTCCTCCTTTCTGGTTTTATGCTGCTGTCATCACAGCCCTGCCTTGCTGAGCTCCTCAAGGAAAGCCGTGCGCGAGCTGAATCTGTCTTTCAGCTCCTCTGCAAGTCTTTCCGTCGGCTTGTAGCCGAAGCAGCTGAGGAACTCGCAGAGCAGCTCCGCGATCTTTGAATAAGCATATCTGTCTCTTGCGCTTTCCGCCTGCTTGCGGATGTACCCCGTGAATATCAGTCGGGCTTCGTTGCGGTATCTGCTTCCTGTCAGATGCTTTGCGACGAAGGCTATCCTGTGCTTGTTTCTCCGGCAGTATTCTATCATCCTGTCGGTCAGGTCTTCGCGGATGATGATATACTCGTAGCTGTTGTTCCCGGGCTCATTGAGCAGCCTTTTCAGCGTCTTTTCAAACTCCTCCTCCGAAAGCAGCTTTTTGAGCTCTTCATAGGCATCTGTCTTGGCGCAGAGAGTCATTTCATACAGAACTTCCGCCAGCTTTTCCTTATTTCCCGTCTCAATGTAAATGTCCCGAAGCCTCGGCAGCCAGTAGATGGATACGCGGTGCTCGTTCTTTCGTCCAAGCTGTGCAAAGCGTTCCGCGCTGTCATAGTCCTTTTTCTCCATTGCCCGGTCGAAAGCGAATCTGAGGACCTTCTGATCGTCGATGTGATCCTCGATGAACCTGTCGATCTCCCGGCCGGAGCACCAGGTCTTTGTCAGCAGCAGCTTGCATTCCGTTTGATCGAACCAGGCTTCCTCCGCCAGCTCAAACATTTTTCTGAGACAGGCTTCGTCCCTGCCGAAGGGCAGGAGTATCCGAAACCACCTGATATCGCCGTCGCAGAAGCCTGGGAGAACAGACTTAGCCGAATTGATGACCGTCCACTGTGCCGAGAACGCAGCGGTATCTTCCGATGATGAGATCGCATCGTTTATGCCAGCAAGCGCAGCTGCGGTATAGTCCATGAGCTCGAAGATCATTTCTTCCTCGTCTTCATCGTCAAAGAACTCCTCGGCGATACCGTTCATTGTCCCCAGCATACCCAGCAGCACCCTTGTTTTCTCGGAAAGATCGCCGACGGTCTCCAGCCTTTCGAGAGCTTCATAAACAGCACTCTCGAGCCTGATGGACGCAAAGCCTTCTCCCGTTTCTTCGGCGGCCAGCCTGAACCATTTGAGCACGTCCTTCGTCGTCGCCATTTCGATGCAGCGGAGAAGCCTTGCGGCTGTTTTCGCATCGTCTGAGACTGCGGCAAGTACAGCTTTTTCAAGCTCCTTCTTTGTGCATTTCTTCACGCTTTTATCCAGAGCCGGCATTTCTTTGCGATCGTCAAACCCGCCGTATATAGCCAGCAGGACAGCTGCTTCGTGCTTGCAGCCGGCTTTCTTGGCATAGGGGCAGGTGCAGTTCATAGACCTTATCTCTCCGTCGGGCATAAGCGTCACGCCGACGATGTAGTTCTCTGACCCCTCCACCAGCGCGGTATAGCGATCCTTGGTGATCCTGCTTATCTTTTTAACTTTATTGCGGAAGAGATAGTCTTTCCCCCGGTCGAGGATGGCGCTGTCAAAGATCAGTTCGATGTTGTTGATGTTCATGGTCTCACCTCCTTATATTATTTTGCGGCCGTTTTACGATGCGAATTCGCTGTACCTGATCTCGCGGCAGCCCTGCACTTCCGGAGCGTGTTCCTTCAAGACTACTGTGAGCAGTTGGTCAATGTTCATCACTCCGATCAAAAGCGAGAAGTCTTCATCTTCGCCGGGAAGGCTGTCCAGCATAACGGGTCCATCATCGACGGGATCCTGATCCTCCGGGTAAAGGGCAGCGCCGAGGACTTCATTTGCAAGATTGAATGCGTCTATCGAGCAGACTGTCCCTGTCTCCCTGTCAAGCACATTGAGGATACGGCTGTTGGAGTCGATATACACGCTCATCAAAGTGCCCTCAGCCCTGAAACGGTTATAGGCTCTGATGTAAACGTAGGAAGCGACTTTCTTGAAAAGCGCATCTTCGCACTCCTCCCGAGTCATTGTCTCATCCTTCTGCGCCGAGATGATCGCTCCCATAAGAGCGCTGCCGAAGGCATCGTTTTCATCGTCCGATGCATCGAAGGACAGCTCCTCATTGAAGCGCTTGCCTTCGGCATAGATATCGTGCGCATAGCAGAGCATCACCATGCAGAAAGACTCCTCTCTCGTGAACTCGCTGTCGGAGATTTTTCCGTTCATGATATTCTGCGTTACCGCGACCACCTTATCAAGGATAGAAGCATCGTACTTTTCAACGTTGTAAATGTCTCTGATACCGAGCTTGTTATTCATAATATTACCTCCTTGCAAAGTCTCGGGTCTGTTCTTTTCTATGTCTTTATCATACCATATCAGTTGTTCAGAAGCTATACAACTGAAAAGAAAGCAAAAAAGGTGCCGGACAGTTTTTCTGCCCGGCCAAACAAACATTTTTAGGAGTATTTTTATGACAAACGATCATGGTTACGATTCATTTCTTCTTTCCGAAGAGCAGCTCTAAGATAGCGCTCCAGGCTGTTTCGCAGAACAGATAGATCACAACGAACAAGCCGATCAGTGCAAGTATTTCTCCCATAGCAGCACCTCCCTTGATGTGTATATGATAACACATCAGATGTTCAGAAGCTATATATCTGAATACTTGTCGGAAACTTTTTTCAGCTCCTGTGCAAACTCCTGTCTGATATCCTTCGGCGCCGTGATCTCCACAGCGTCGCCGTAGCGCATGACCCACAGATAGAACTGTGTATTGATGCCGCAGCTGGCACGGACGATCTTATACTCGGGATCATCGAAATCCTCTCTGGAGCTGACGGTATCGCCCAGCTGCTCGATCATCTCGTCCAACAGATAGTTTTTGATCTTGAACGTGACTGTCTCGAAGCGCTTCGGCGGAAAAACATCCACCACAAAGCCCTGATATTTTTCGATCTTCGGCGGCTTGACCTTGCTTATCTCTCCGCATTTGATGTTTTTCATACGGTCGATGCGGTAGGTGCGGAACTGCCCTGTTTCTTCGTTGAAGCACCGCAGGTAAAATCTCTCGTTCTGATACACGACCTTCACCGGCAGCATATCCCGGCGTTTCTCGTAATAGATCATCTGCTTGTTTGTGTCGTATTTGCCGTAGCTGAAATTGATCTTTCGCTTCTCCGAGATCAGGCGGTGTATCGTATCGAGGTTCCCGAGAAGATCACGGGGTGTGCGCCCTATCTCGCTGAGCTCGATACGGCTGATGAGCTGCCTTATCTCCGACTCCGAGCACATACCCTCGAACTTCTTTATAAGCTCCTGCTTCTGCTTTGCCGAGAGGAACTTGTTGATAGAAACAGAGTCCACGATGAAGCGGATCTCGTTGAAGGTGA
This sequence comes from uncultured Clostridia bacterium, assembly GCA_947169055.1. Taxonomy (GTDB): domain Bacteria; phylum Bacillota; class Clostridia; order Oscillospirales; family Ruminococcaceae; genus FB2012. Next base: position 23,879 of record CAMVOF010000001.1, on the reverse strand, counting down.
AGCCCTTGCCCGAGAGGTGATAATAGGCCGTGTTGTGGGCGCCGTGTGTGACCTGGATGTCGCAGCCCATAGACGTGAGCCGCTCGATATCCCGGCGGACAGTCAGCACGGAAACATTCCGCATATTCGTACTTTTGGCAAGATAAGCCCGAATGTCGCCGATACTCACCCCTTTCTTTTCGTCTGAGGCACGGGTGAGGTATTCGAGTATGTGGATTATGCGTTCGTGTTCCATTTCAGCCTCCTTTAGTCCTTCACAGCTTCTTTCAGTTTCCGCAGCACCTTTACCATAGCGTATGTATCCAACCCGCAGTATCTGAGAAGGTTGGCCCGCATCTCTGCGATCTCTTCGGGGGTGTGGTTCGGCATATCGGCGAAGGCTGCGGATGCCTCGCTGCCGTTGTGGACGCCGTCGAGATTGTGGTAGTCAAGCTCGGGATCGTCGGGGTAAAGTGCCGGCAGGACATACTTGATGGAATAGGAGCCCTGCATGGCTGCGCTGTAATAATCCTGATCCTTGAAAGGTATCATCAGGTCGTGCATATTGTCGTGTATGTCCGTGAGGCTGTCGGCAAGGTCGGGGAAAGTCTCGGCGAGGCGCTTGATGACAGTCTTTTCAAAGCTCATATTGAAAGCCAGCGAACATACGCCTTTCGGTATATCCCGGACAAGCTGCTCAGCAAGAGCACGTCTCGGGTCTGTTCCCTCTTTGGCGAGGAATTCTTTGTGCTTGAGGCTGCCGTCCTCCTCCTCGATATGCAGGGAGTACTGGAAAGGTATCTGCTGGTAGGGGCTGATGCCGTCGAACTGGGGTATGGGCTGCTGGTAGGTCTCAAAATCCAGGTGATATACGGGATATGTCAAGGTGTCAAGGAATGCCCTGACCTTTTCTTTATTGACCTCATCAGGCAGATCGTTCAGGGTGAACTCTATCTGCCGCCGGTGCTTGGCGTTCAGCTTTACCGCCTTGGCGTTGGCAAGGATATCCTCATAGGAGATGATGCCGTTGTGATAGTGCTTGTAGGCCGTCCGCGCCTGCATACCGGCAAGGTCGAAAACGTTATGCTCCGGCAGATGCCTGCCGCAGTACTTTTTATACGGGCACTCGTAGGGCTTTTCGCAGTAGGTGTCGATATCTCTCTCCGGCTCGTCGGCAGCGTTCACATAGCTGCGGACAGCCGCGATATTGCTCACTACCTCCGGCTGCTTAGCCAGTATCTTATCGGTGCAGTCCTCGAGGGTAAAGAGGCCTTTGAGATCAAGCTCGCCGTGACGCACATACGAAGAATTCAAATGCATATTGAAAACACGCTCAACATTCACGCCGCAGCTTGTCAGGACGTGATACTGAAAAGCCATATCCTCGACGTAGATATCCGTCAGATGCGTAGAGCTCTTTACCTCCACGATATCCCAGCCGCCGCCGTTTTTATGCAGGATATCCACGGCACAGTAGAGGCCGTCACAGAGGAATGCGGCTTCGGCGATGTTCTCGGCGCCGGAAGCGATAAGCTCGGCAGTCTTTTCCGTCATCTCGGACTTTATATAGGAGAAATCCACAAGGGAATATTCTCCGAAATAGCTCCTTGCCAGGTCGCCCACAAGGTTGCCGTTCTCCATTACGGTCTCCGAGAGGATGTCCTCGGCCTCCTCGGGCTTGTAATGATCCAGCCAGAGAATCTTCGGGCACTGGATGCCCTTGCAGTATTTCGATTTGCTGAGGTCTGTGATGCTTGACATAGGAGCGCCTCCTGTTAATTTTTCGGTGTCGCAAAGCCTGCTGCTTTATCAGATTATACCACAGATCAGGGATTTTTTCAAGCGGATGAGGGAAGGTTCAGACAGAAAAAACGGAGCAGCTGTTAAACCGCTCCGCAGGGATCTGTGTTTACTTGATCTTTATACTTTTTACAGCGCTGTAGTTGCCGTAGCGGGTAGAGGTAGTTTTGCCGTCCTTTGAAATATAACGCATTGTCATAACTCCGTCAACCCTTTCAGATGAATCTTTTGTGAATATATTTATACAACATAATTATGCCATAAAAGCAGGGGTTTGTCAAAATTTTTTGCTATCCTATGCCTCGATCTGCTTGCTGAGGAACATCGCTGCCGCCTTTGCCAGCATGAGGTTTTTCTCGTCAGGCTTGACGTCTCCGCCGGTGCTTATCAGCGTGACCGCACCGATCACATCCCCTGCCGAGATTATGGGCACAGCCGCAAGTGCAGGCTTGTCCATGCCCTCTATGGGGAAGAGCTTGGGCGTTCCCGGACGGTCGTAGGCATAGGTCTTGCGGTTCTCGATCAGCTCCTCCAGCGCGTCCGAAATCCTGCGCTCGGCATACTCGTTCTTCCTCACTCCCGACACCGCCACGACCCTGTCGCGATCGAAGACCACAGCCGCCTCGCCCGTCAGCTTCGAGATGACCTCCGCCGCCTGCGCAGTCCCGGAATCCAGCTCCCCCACCGGCGAGTATTTCTTGAATATGACCTCGCCGTCACTGCCGGTGTATATCTCAAGAGGCGACCCGCCGCTGACAGTGTTGACACAGGATACCGAGCTGGAGTTCGTTTCTGCGTTCATCGGGCTTGGGAAAAGGCTGGGGGATACATAATTCATAACCGGCATTGGGTTTTGTAAGCAGAAATCGTTTCAAATGTTTTTCGCTAACGAATCGTTACAAATCGTGATGTGTAATTTGTGCTTTTGTAAAGGGTTATGTGGGCAGTTAGGCCGCAATAATTTTTGGATATTATTCCAAAAACTATTGACTATTTCTGAATTTTGGGATAGAATATACATAGAGTTAAATTCAGAAAGGAGCATCACTATGGAACGGATAGCCCGCGAAGAATACCTTAACAAGCTTATAGCGTTCAAGGATAAGCAGATAATAAAGATCATTACCGGAGTAAGGCGGTGCGGAAAATCAACGCTGATGGAGCTGTTTCAGGATCACCTGCGGCAGAATGGCATCAAGGAAGATCAGATCGTCGCCGTCAACCTTGAGGACTACGATTTCAAGGAGCTGCGTCAGCCCGATGCTCTCCACAAATATCTGAAAGAGCGGCTTGTCAAGGGTGGGATGACCTACATCTTTATCGACGAAGTCCAGCAGTGCGGGGATTTCCCCGAAGTCATCGACAGCTTATTTATCAAGCCCGATGTGGACATCTATCTTACAGGCTCGAACGCCTCGCTGTTTTCAAGCGAGATCGCAACTCTGCTTTCGGGAAGATATGTGGAGATCTCAATGCTCCCGCTTTCGTTCAAGGAGTACGTTTCAAGCACCGGCAGCACCGATGACCTTTCCAGAAAATACAGAGAGTATATCGAAACAAGCTCATTCCCTTATGTGCTGAATCTCAAAGGTCAGCCCAAGGAGATCAGAGATTACCTTGAAAGCCTTTACAGCACGATCGTCATAAAAGACATATCTTCAAGGCGAAAAATCACCGATACGATGATGCTTGAAAGCGTTATCCGCTTCGTGTACGACAACATCGGCAGCCAGCTTTCAACCAAGAAGATCGCCGATACCATGACCTCCGAAGGCAGGAAGATAGACGTCAAGACCGTTAAAAAGTTCCTTGATGCGCTTTTGGAATGCTTTGCGGCATACAAAGCCAGCCGCTATAACATCAAGGGAAAACAGCATCTCAAGACACTTGAAAAATACTATGCCGTTGACATCGGCCTGAGATACGCCTTGCTCGGGACTCGCTCAACGGATGTCGGGCATATCCTTGAAAATGTGATCTATCTTGAACTCCTGCGCCGTGGGTGTGAGGTCTATGTCGGCAAGGTGGATGATCTTGAAGTGGATTTTGTCGCTGTGGATAACAAAAGGACGGTCTATTACCAAGTCGCCGCTTCCGTCCGTGACGGGAAAACCCTCGAACGGGAGCTTGCCCCGCTGCAGAAGATAAACGACCACTATCAGAAGCTGCTCCTCACACTTGACGACGATCCCGAAGCCGATTATAACGGCATCAGAAGGATCAATGCTTTAGAGTGGCTGATGCGGATGAATGATTAAATAATATCATAAGAAAGGCCGTGACTGGGATCGTATTCCGGTCACGGTCGTTTTTTTATACAACAAGATACAAACATCAATGCTTTACTTATTATGACAATTCTCAGTACTCCTTCTGATCAGGCTCAATCTTTAATGCTTTAATCAGCTTATGAACAGTAGTGCATGAATTCCAATCACAATATGGATAATTCTTATCTTAAGTCAATTTTTTTCAGCCTTTTAGATATTCAATTCAGCAAGTTGCACAATGGATTGCTGGCTCTTTATACAATTTGCTATGGCGTTGGAATATCATTTGATATCATCATCAACAGCCAAAATTCAACAACCCTAAACATATATCTTCGCACCCTCCCGATGCGGGTTTTTTATATCCAAAATATACTTTATACATTCCCAGCAAAGAAAAATTAGCAAAAAGCGGAGCAGCTTTTAAGCCGCTCCGCAGGGAGTAATTTTTACTTGATCTTAATGCTCTTAACAGCGCTGTAGTTGCCGTAGCGCGTTGAGGTCGTCTTGCCGTCCTTGGTGAAGAAAGAGCGTATCTTCACATACCAGGTTTCGCCGCTGTTGGGGTATTTGGAGAAATTCTCGCTGAGGTCGGAGAGGTCGGCGGAGGTATAGCTGTGGACGTATTTCTTGGTGTCTGTGCTTACCACCTCGCCTGTGGCCGATGCCAGAGCCGACTTGTCCTGAGAATACAGCACCTGATAGCCCACGGCTCCTTCGGTAGCCTTTTTCCAAGTGATCTTGAAAGCACCCTTAGTGGTGGTGATGCCGGTTATCTCGTTCTTCGCCGGCTTGACAATAAAGGTCTTTTTCCAGCTGCCGGTGGTGTTCGAGCCCTTTGCCGTGACGGTAACGGTGGCCACACCGACTTTAACGTTATTTGAATAGGAAACTGTGTAATCGCTGTTCGGGATAATGTCGCCGTCCTTGAATTTAACAGTGACTGCAGGCTTGATCCCCGAGCCCGTATAGGTGTATGCGGTGTAAGGGATAGTGATATTTGCATAGCTCGATGAGAGTGAGAGAGGCTTTACGGTAAAGGTCTTCTTCAATGTCCCTTCATAATCTCCCAGCCCCGTGACTTTGATCGTTGCAGTGCCCGGGACGGTGTTGTTTAAATATGTAACTTTATAATCGATGCCCTTTACGAGCTTGTTGCCTGCGGGGTCTGTAACGGTCACAGTGGGCTTTATGCCTCTGCCGCGATAGGTGTAGGAACTGTATGGGATAGTCACCTTGCAGGCTGAGAAATCGTAAACATAGCGGATGCCGTTCTTTATGGCGTATTTTGCGGCAGCGCTGTCCTTGGTGGTGTGGATGGTGGCGTGATAAACGTGGGAATTGTCCCCTAACCAGTATGAACCTGTCCAAACAATGTCATCGCCGATGGTCTTGACCGATGCAGGGATAGTTAAGTCCTGCAGCTCATCGGAGAATGCAAAGGCTTCTTTCCCTATCTTGGTAACGCCTTCCTCGATAACTATGTCCGTTGCTTTGAAGTAACGGAGCTGCCCTTCAGCGATCTCGGTTATGCCGCTCTTTATCAGTATCGAGTTCACCCTGTCCCTGATCGGTGCCCAATCGTTGTCTGCCGAACCATAGCTGAACCATCCGCTCGTTGATGAGATCGCATGGATACAAAAGCCTCCGTTATAGGTCTTGAAAGCACCCGTTCCCGAGATAACGAGCTTTCCGTCGGTTATCTCCCAGGTCGCGTTCTCACCCGCGATGCGATAGCATTTTTTGGTGAGCTTCCCCGTTTCGGTGTCGATAGTATAGAAATTCACCATATTGAAACAGGAGGCCTCAAAAACCACCTTATTCCCCACAGCTATGGGGTCGCAGTTGGAAGCGGTCGCCATTGCGGTATATTCCTTAGATACGGTGTTTCCTTCGCCGTCGATAAGGATGTAATGCAGCTTGTTGCCCGAAAGGGTGTCGTTCAGCTCGCTCTGGATATCGTCACCTTCCTCGAAAACGGCCCACGATACCAGAAAGCGGTCATCGTTTATCTTGGTGATCTTGGCATTGGTGAAGCATTTGCCTCCGCCCGTAAAATCAGTCAGCCACTTGACCTTTGTGGCTTCGGCGGAAACGTTATCCTTCGGCGTTATCGTCAGGTAGAGATTGTGGGGAGTGTCGTCTGTTACATCGTCGTACTTCGACTGGTCGATCGAAGTACCGAGACCGATGACGTTGTTAGAGGAAAGCTCCATGCCGTCAACGCTCGCATAGCAGGCAATTGCCGTGGCGGAGGTCCGCGTCCCACCGTAGGGCAGTACTTTGGCGAGGCCTGTCTTGGCTTCAAAAAACGGATCAGCATAATCGATGCCCGATCTTCTTGCGGCGTCAAAGGTGCTCAGGGTGGTGGCGCGGCGGCTTTCGCTCTGCTCGTAAACAAAAAGCGTGTTCCCGTCGGCTTGTATGTACTGTGCAAAGGAATGTGCGAAATCGCCGTACACGATCTCAGAGGTCATCGTCGTTTCGTCAACGGCTATGAGCATCATTCCCTGATGGCCAATGCCGTATCTTGGATCGACATAGCCCTCACGGCCTGTTACCACATAAAGCTTGCCGTCGGCCTCTGCAAATTCAACGCAGCCTTCGGCGAAAGGACAGCCTATCTCGTATTCCCAGCCTTCCATCGCTTCTATGCTTGCATGGCCCAGCTTATTCCAGTTCTTGTCGTACTTGATGATCCTTACAACTTCGGTTCCGTCAACATTGTCTTGGTTTTCCTGTCCCTCGACAACGTAGTAAGTATCACCCGACCTGTAGAAACCACCCCAGTAGGGCAGTTCAAGTATTAAGCTCTTCTTGCTCAGAAGATTGAAGCTGCTGTCATAATACTCGATATAAATCTTTCCGTCGCAGCATACTCTCATATACCCCGAAGAGATCTTTTCAAGATAGTTGAAGCGTCTCAGCGTTTCGATCAGATCGAATGTATGAGCCGGATTGTTGACTGACGCAGCGCTTGCCGAGATCACCAGGGCCGAGCTCATCATCAGCAGGAAAAACAGCACGAACGCTGCTAAGTGTCTGCATATAGCTTTCATTATATCAACTCCCGATTATTGTCCGCCTTAATCTTGTGCAAAGCGGCAAGATTTGCAAAGATCATCTTTTGTCAGTGGCCGACGGATCTGAGGCACGAGGGGATAACAGATCCGTCATTACGCAAAACAAATCATCTATAATGAAATTATAACACCCCTCTGCGATTATGTCAACGTTGATCTGTAAAGAGGCCGCAGGTAAGCTTGACTAAACAAAAATGACTTTGGCTTTTTTAAAGCTTATTCGTGAAGCTGACTCGTTCCAAGCAGCGTAAACATACATGATTTGCTCTTTTTAGGACGTGTTCAAACTACCCCTCACAAGCTTCGGGGCGGTAGAGGCCTTGGGTTCAAGTCCCGTCACTCCGGGAAGAACCCCGAGGGCGATGAGAACAAGTGGAAGTTCAGGAGCAATTTCGGAGAGTACAATGGTGAATTCCCAGAGCTTGTCACTAAAGACGGCAGAGGCTGGTTTTACAGGCACGTTCACAAGGTCATCGGCTTTGTGGAGAAGCAGGACGAAAAATCAAAGGCATCAAAGTCGGCAAAGACTTCCGTTGAACAGCTCAGTTCCGGGTTCGACGGCAAGTGGCGGAAGAAGGTCATCCAGTATCAGGTGCCGATCTTCTCCCCCAGAACAAAGGAACGCTGGGTGCTGCGGTTCGATGACATCATCGGGGACGCACTCGTGCAGGGCGAGCTTAAAGACAAGACCTTTTCCTTTTCCGCAGATCAGGAGCAGCGCATCAGATCGGCTCTGCTCTGCCGAAGAATTTACCCTACTGTGTCGCCGAAACTGTCCTCGCCTACACCATCGCCAACAAGCCGGAGGACAGCGACTGGACAGTCCTCCCGATAACCAATTTCGACGCATATTTCGGCACCACCAGCTTCAGCCGGCGACTGCTGGGCTTGATACCGGAGAGCCTGTTCATCCGGGAGAGGGACGATACCTGCGGGGTGAGCAGGGGGAGGGTGAGGGTATGAAGACCCTTATTATTCTCTTGTAATAGTTATTGCTTTGTCTTATACAATGTGATATAATAAAAGAAAACGTAATTAGCTATTTATAATTGTTTATAGAGAAGAAATGAGGGATAAAATGAATAATACTATTATCGGTTTTTCTGAATGGATGAAGCAAACCACGCATTTGTCTGATGCATCGATTTATAAATATTCAAGAGCAGTCGGCAGCGTTTCAAATGATATGATAAAAATCGGAGTTATAACGAAGCCAATTATACAAATGAATTCCTTAGAGCTTGATTGTGCCATTCGACTGATATTAGAAAGCTCTTATTTTATCGAAAAAAACACACGCGGGAACAATATGTACAGCAACAGTTTAAAACAATATCGCAGTTATCAAATTACAGTTGCGGAAAATGAATCAATAAATCAAACTGTCAATGAAATGGTTAATATGGGACCGGCAGTTTCTGTTACCGAGCGAGAATCAATAATAAAGTCACGTGTCGGTCAAGGTTCATTTAGAACAGCTTTGCTACAGAAATATAAAAACGCCTGTATTGTGACTGGAATATCATTAAAACATCTATTGATTGCCAGCCATATAAAGCCATGGGCTGTCAGTACCAATGCTGAAAGACTCAGTACAGATAACGGATTGCTCCTTTGTGCAAATTATGATAGGCTGTTTGACAGTGGATTAATTACATTTAACGATAACGGTAAAATCATTGTTTCAAGATACGTTGATGAGGAAAACAAAAAGCGTTTGAATATCAGCGGTGAATTAACGGCAAGAGCTGAATTCACTGTTGAAACGAGGCGAAATCTTGAGTATCATCGAGATATTGTTTTTCTGAGGTAAAAGGTACTTGAGGACCGATATTATCAAATTGATTAAGAACTAATACTCCCTTCGATGTTGCTGATCTCGTCAACAGGGGGAGTTTTGTTCTATTTGCAAAGCAATTCACTTATCATCTTCGTAATATATCACGATGGTTCTTAGACTGCATACTAAACCAGTTGCTCATGCTTAGCAAATATCAATGCCAAATAGCAAAAAAGTATAATTAATTGCTCAAAAAGGGTTGATAATCCGCGAAAAATATGTTATAATTTACTAAATAATATTAAGAGGGAAACCGCAATGGATAATCATACCAAAGAACAGCGTCGAAAAAATATGCAGGCCGTTAAATCAAGAGATTCAAAGATTGAACTGGTTCTACGCAGAGCTTTATGGAGACGAGGATTAAGATATAGAAAAAACGTTAAGGGAATATATGGTAAACCAGATATAGCATTTATCGGGAAGCGTGTAGCTGTATTCTGTGACAGTGAATTCTGGCATGGATATCAATGGGATTTAAAGAAAAACGAAATACATACCAGAAAGGACTTTTGGGTAGATAAGATTGAGCGAAATATGAAGCGTGACGAAGAAGTTAATAGGAGATTAACTGAGCAAGACTGGATCGTTTTAAGGTTTTGGGGAAAAGAAATACTAAAAGAAACCGAAAAATGTTGCGACATTATTGAAAAAGCTTTAGAAGGTATTATTGATGATATTTAAGACTATAGATTTGTGTGCCGGTATCGGCGGAATACGTAAGGGTTTTGAAAGAACAGGATGTTTTCAAAATGTGCTTTCCGCCGAAATTGATGAAGACGCTTGTAAAACATATGAGCATCTGTTCGGAGAGAACCCAAGAAAAGATTTAACCTCAGAAGTATTTAAAAAAGAAATACAATCTGTTGAGTATGATGTGTTACTTGCAGGATTTCCGTGCCAGTCATTTAGCAGCGTGGGATTACAAATGGGGTTTGAAGACAAAATCAGAGGAACTATTTTTTTTGATATTGCAAAGATAATCAAGACAACTCATCCAAAGGCTGTGTTTCTCGAAAATGTCGGTAACCTTTATGCCCATAATAAAGGACAAACTTTCAAAACAATCATAGAGACTTTGGAAGATCATCTCAATTACAAGGTGATTGGTGTTGTAAGAGGCAGCAAATCTGAATTGATAACTAACCGACGAAATTTTATACGTAATTCCAAGGACTTCGGAATACCGCAAAACAGACCGCGAATATATATTGTGGCATTTAGCAGAGAATATTTCGGCACATGTGTTGATGATTTGCCTAATATTCTTCCGACAGGTAACGATAAATCAGTATTCTGTTCCGTAAGGGATATTCTTGATAAAGAAGTATCTCCGAAATATTTTCTGTCATCGGGATATCTGAAAACGTTAGAAAACCATAAACAACGGCAGATTGATAAAGGGTATGGATTTGGATATATGATCGTTAATTCTCCGGATATTGATGAACCGATAGCTAATACTTTGCTTGCTACCGGAGGGTCGGGTCGAGAAAGAAATCTTATTCTTGATGAAAAAAACGGAAAGAAATATTCAGGGATGGTTATAAAGGAAAAGAAAACCCCTATAAACTCCAAAAATATTCGAGTTATGACACCGACAGAGTGGGGGAGATTGCAAGGATTTATAGGATATGGTTTTATGAATACGGACGGAACAGATGGCTTTTCTTTCCCAGAAGATATTTCTGATGCACAGAAATATAAACAGCTTGGTAACTCAGTGACAATTCCCGTAATTGAAACGATGGCTGAGTTCATAGTTCGTTGTATAAATGATATGATTTCAAAGATGTCAGAAACAGAGCTGCGGTTATTTGCTATGTACGGAAAAAAGAAATCTGCCTGTGAATTGTTATATACTAATATGAGTAGTACTCTTAGAACTCAGACTATGTTTAGGTGCTTTGATATTATTAATGAATTCGGTGTAGATTGTCATATTCACAATTCTGATATTGCAGATTATCTTGGAGTAACTTCTTCGAGAGCATCTCAATTATTGAAACAGTTAAAGACTTGCAACTGTGTAACCAAAAACGAAGATAATACCTATTCTTTCTTATATCGTTGAAAGGAGTGTGAAACTATGGGATCTGTTGAAGCAATTAAAGAAGCAATTGCAAAATGTGATTTTTATATTGATGAGGAATTAATATCCGGTGCCGATCTTCTTCAAGCGTTTTTTGATTATATGGTAAATGGTATTTCAGATGATAATAAGTTTTACGGGGTCACTTTGCATACAGGATCAAAAGTCTTTGATGCAGCTGCCATAGTTTTTGCTGCCTTTACTAATTTGGTAAACAGTACTGATCCAGAGGAGATCATTTCATCATTAAGTATAGGTGATTATGTTCTGTTTGAGCATAAGCGATGGATATATATGGGAAAATGTGCAAGTCCGATTGATAAGAAAAAAACAGTAATATTATTGGAAGGGAAAGAAGAAACAAAAGATAAGGATTATGTCCCTGAAAAGAAATGGAATCAAATTATCCCGTATAACGGAACTTCTACAAGGAAAGACGGGAGAGGTATTCAAAGGAAAAATCCAGTCAGAGAATCATTTTATATAGAAGTGCTTGGATATCAGCCGACAGATGTTTCTAATCTTACTGATACTTCTTCGGTAATTATTATTTCAAGAGCAAGAGCTGAGATAATTGAAAGGATATCAATTAAATTTAATGACAAAACGGCTAAATTGCTGGATCTGATTACCGCAACATATTACTCCGAAAACTGCGAAGTCCCGTTCGGCGGAAATGTCGGTCAGAATGAGCCTGTTTTAAAATTAACGTCTAAAGCAGCTGTAGCAAGAAAGTTGATTAAGCAACAAGGCGGAAATGAACATATAGGATTGATTATTTCCGGAAACAATACCATAGGACGAAATTTTACAGAGATACAGGAATTGACAGTTCTACGGTCATTGAGATATATATTGATACTAACACAAATCGATTCAGAATACGGGCGAGATTTAATCAATTTTTCAGAAAACACAGAGCTGTTTGCCTGTACGAAATCTTTTGTAAAAAAGCATAAATTGCCGGAACGCAATGAATCGGGAGCAATTATGCAGGAATTCTGTGATCAAATGAGTATTATCAGCGAGTGTGAGAATGAAGCATATAATGTGATTTCTGAGTTAACTTGGGAGCAGTACAAAGATTTTAAGCAGACAATGCTGCGTATAAAGCAGTCAGAGTTATCAGGATCGCAAACAGAAAGCTTTATTATAAATGCTTATTCCCTGATGAATCTGTTTCTTACCTGTGTATTTTCAATCGGAGATTTGGAAGAACAAATTAAAGAAGGATTGGTTACCAGCGTTATTTCTCCGTCTGATAAAATTGAGGAATTAGAAAACCAAGTAAAAGTTTCCCCGAAAGCATTGTCTGATTTAGCCGGCAAAATTATGAGGTTCCTTCAAAGTTGTTGGCTTATGTTCGCAGATAAATGTGAAAAGAAAGATGAGCTGCTCAGTCTGCTGAAAAAATACCACAATCAAAAAACAGCCATAATTGTTCCGAAGGAATACTATGGAACTGTGTTGCGGAATCTTGATATCTATTCCGTTATAGACACACCGGAGCTGCTGACAATAGTAACACCAAATCAGTTTGATCATGATCAAATATATGACGTTATTATCTGCGTAGGTATGCTAAGAGGACATCGCTTTGATATGTTTCGCTGTCGATCTGCGAAGCTGATTATATCGCTTGTTTATGATTTTGAGAAACGCATCTATACCAGTCAAAAGAAACGAGCTAAAGCAGTTGAAGAATTATATAATGCTAAATTAGAGAACCGCACAGCAACGGAGATTATTGAATCAGAACAGGATTCGATAAACAATGCTCACGAAACAGATAATGAAGTTGTATCATTTGAAACAATAACATATGAGCTTGATGAGTATATCCGTAAATTGCAGGAAAAAGCTGATCTTCTCGTACTTGCTTCCTACAGCGGCAATGCTTCTGCGACGGCTGAATGCATATCTTCGGCAGTTTTTGAAGATGAAAAACGATGTTTTTTCACAAAACGATATAAAGCATATGTAATAGATAAGGCGACCGGTGAGGCTTATGAAAAAGATGCAGAAAAACTTGCAGAAGGAGATTCTCTCATCTTCACGATAAACAATGAAAATACTCGTGATATTGTTGACGATATGTTACAGAAGCTAATCAACAAACTTGATGAAAGAGTACAAGAAAGCTATCGTAAATCCAAAGAATGGAAAAGAGTTTTAAAAGAGTATACAGATGTTGTAGGGACTAAAGAGGCTTTAAACGCCTTAAAGCAAGCGGGGGTAACAGTAAAACCTGGCACCATTCGTCACTGGCTGGATGTTGATTCGCATCAAGTAGGTGTTCAAAGAGTCGAATATTTCAAAGGCATCGGAAAAACAACGGGACATACAGATTTATATGAGAATCCGCAAATGTATTATGACGCCTGCGCAGAAATCAAAAGAGTTCGCGGAGAAATATTGAAAGATATCGGTAAAACCATAATAAAAAAAATCAGCGGTGTAATTCCTAAACAAGGGGAACTGATGGCTGAGATATATGATAGGTTGGATTCGTCTGCAGTTGTATTACGAATAGAATCTATGAGAGAAATCCATATGAATGTTCCTATTAGTTTGGTGAACAGACCGATCACATTAAAGGAGTGATATTATGGAAGCTGAATATATAGCGGCAAGGGAAAAATACATCGAATTAATACGTACGGAATTGCTTGGACCGGGTTCTGAAATCAGTTTCCCGGATAAAGCCCATGAATTGATTTCTACATCTCCTCACAATCGATATTCAATAGGCATCCTGTTTCCGAGAGATCAACAGCTTCAGGCTGATAATAATGATACTATGAGTGAACAACAGGAAAAGACGAACGATGAAATAGAGGATTTGTTATTACCTGATGAAGAAAATGATAATGAACCAGCTAACGCTAAAAACGAAAAAGATAAACAATTCAATCAAAATAATAAAAATGATGATGATAATGACGGCAATCTTGATGAAGAGATTAGTTTGGCGGCTCAGAACATGCCGTCTTCTATCGGTTTCACTTTTTTAACGAAAGGGAAATCCGATGTCGTAAACTGTTCAGTTCAGTTTGCAACATATAAGAAAGCTAAGCCTGAAGAATGCATGATTCCCTTCTACCCAGATAATCCGGATCATTATGTAGTACCGGAATTGTTCCAACCATATGTCAAATTTGATGCAGAAAGCGGAATGTTAAAACTATGTGTTAAGGAGTTGAGCGGAAAAACAATCAGGGCCTTACGCGAAAAGGATGTTTTGCCGGGCGATGAATTCGGGCTGATTGATGCTTTATACAAGCTTAGTGCGCAATTAAGAAAAGGGCACGTTCGTGTTCCTCACGAAATCAGCGTTACTTTGGAGTTTGGCAACGAACAATATATTGATTGTAATAAAGAATTGGACGGAACCACAGCAAAAGTAACAGCACTTCGGCAATCTATAAACGAAGAGATTGCTTCTGTAACAATTATGCTTGTAAATGATTGCGTGGGTTATCCAGATGGGGAAAATTGTTTGTTCCAACCGTGCATTACCGTCGACACTAAAGATAACAGTTTTATCTTGATTGACAATTCTGCCATTTCTGATATATCAGGTCGAGATATTGAGGAACAGTCTCTTGAAATGTTGTATAGAAATAAAAAGAATTACGGAACGGGACTGGGAGCATCAGTAAATTGGGAGATAGATCAGAACGGAAATGGATATATTCAAACAGATTTGTTTCCTCAATCAGAAGTTCCGGGTATGGATTTCAGTCCTTCTGGAATGGGGATCGAAGACGACAAAGTTTTTTCTATGAGGTACTACTCGGATTTAGATAAGACAGATCGTTCTTTAAAGATTGAATCATTAAGACAGATTGTTGATTCCTATTGTGCATGGATTGAAAAAATAAAGGAACGAGCTCCTCTCATTGAAAAGAAATATCATAATGCAGCAAAGATCAACATTGAAAACTGTGAAAAATCTTGTTCCCGAATGATGAACGGATTGAAGATCCTTAAGGAAAAACGTGATGCTTGGGACGCTTTTCAACTTGCCAATCGAGCAATGTTTATGCAGCGAATACATATTCGTTTGCAACTTTCAACAGACATTTATCCGGGAGATGAAAACCTTTCTGCGATTTTAAACGGAATAGATTATTATAAAGCTGAAGATAAATATTATTGGAGACCGTTTCAAATAGCTTTTATGGTTATGAGTTTAGCTTCGATTGTTGAAGAAGATTCTGAAGATCGAGATTTGGTAGATTTGATTTGGTTCCCGACCGGCGGCGGTAAAACAGAAGCATATCTCGGCTTGACTGCTTTTACTATTTTCTACAGGAGACTTGCGCATTTAGAGACATCTGACGGCACAACTGTCATTATGAGATATACGCTTCGTCTGCTCACGGCACAACAATTTACAAGAGCGGCGACTATGATTTGTGCCTGCGAGTTCATCAGAGAGGATTCGAGTCGAAAAAAGCCTGTGTACGGTACATATAATCTTGGTAGTAAACCGATATCAATAGGACTTTGGGTAGGTAGCAACCATATTCCGAATAAAGTTGTAGACGGAAAATCCCAAAAGTCAGCTAAGCATATGGTAGCTTCATTGTTAAAGGCTACTGCAGCCAATTTGAGAGAAGAAAAGGAAAAGAACTGTAAATTCCAGTTGCTGAAATGTCCTTGGTGCGGGACAAAGATGGTAAAAGAAGTTGTTGACGGTAAGTTGAAAGGGCAATTTGGCTACAGAGTTTCCGGCTCTCATTTTCAACTGTTTTGTCCGCAGGAAAGTTGCTATTTCTATTCTCGGGATTCCTTGCCGATTCAAGTGATTGATGAGGAGCTGTATGCAGATCCGCCGACCTTATTGTTCGGAACAGTGGATAAATTTGCTATGTTCCCGTGGAAGCCTGAGGTCGGAGCGTTTTTTGGAATTAACCGAAATAACAGAGCCCCGGAATTGATTATTCAGGATGAGTTACATTTGATATCCGGTCCTCTCGGAACAATGGTTGGTTTGTATGAATCGATAATTGATATGCTTTGTGTCCAAAAAGGGAACCGTCCTAAAATTGTAGCATCAACTGCTACAATCCGAAGAGCAAAAGAACAATGTGCATCGCTTTATAACAGACCGGTATGTCAATTCCCAGCTCCGGGATTGGATGCAGAAGACTCGTTTTTTGCAAAAGAATCTGTTATTGATTACAGTATTGGAAAATTCGGAAGACGTTATATCGGATTAATGCCGTCCGGTAAAACAAAGGCTATGATGGAAATTCGATCAATAGCAGCGTTGCTTCAAACAGCAAGTTCTATGGATCTGCCGGATAAGATCCGAGACAGCTTATGGACATTGACGGTATATTTTAACAGCTTGCGTGATTTGGGAAAATGTTCAACTTTGATCGAAGATGATGTCAAGGATTTTATGAAACGTATGGTATATAGGCTTGGGAACGCTCGTGATGTCCGTATGATGGCCTATGCAGATGAATTAACCAGTCGTGTGTCGACAACCAAGCTGAATGAAACGTTAGATAAACTGGAGAAAGTCGAATACTCAAAAACCAATATAGAAAACAAGAGATATCCTTCTACTGTAGTGTTAGCTACAAATATGATCTCTGTCGGTATTGATGTGGCAAGATTGAATGTTATGTTGTTGGTCGGTCAGCCAAAACTAACAAGTGAATACATTCAAGCATCAAGCCGAATCGGAAGAACACATCCGGGCATCGCCTTTGCAATGTATGACGGTGCAAAGAGTAGGGATCGGTCTCATTTTGAGCAATTTAAACCCTATCATGATTCTTTCTACAAATATGTTGAACCGACAGGAGTAACCACTTTTTCTGCTCCTGCAAGAGAGCGAGCTTTACATGCAATTTTGATAGCGTTGCTCAGGAATATGCATCCTGATGTATTTAAAGAGGATAAGAGTGCTGCATCATTTACGCCTGAAGAGTTTAACAGATCAATTTCGGAGATCAAGCTGTTTTTGACAAATCGTTGTTCGGAAATAATAAAACAGATCAACACGAATATGCAGGATGACAGTATTGAAATAAATGATGAAATTGATGCTATTATAGAAAAATGGATGCGTCTGCTTGAAAAATACGGTGAGGATCATTTTATTTTCGGACAAAAGTACCTGTTCGGTGATACTCAGCCTGCCGCAGATGAAGGTCGTCTGATGAAGCCGTTTAATTCCGGTCCTTATGACAGTGCGTTTGATACTCTGACTTCTATGAGAAATGTGGATACAGCCGTATCTGCAAATGTACTGATATGGGAGGATGAAAAGAAGAAATGAGAAATGTCAAAGAGAAGGTTCAGCTCAGTCGTATCTCACATTCTGTGCGGGCAGCACAGGCTATTTTGCAATACGGAGTCGGGGCAATGGTAGATTTTCAAGATCAGACACTTATGACAGCTGCGCCGGAGTATTGGCAGGAACAAGTGACGCAAATAAATGATGAGAGATTTGCTAAGCTTCTTCATGTTAATAAGTTCGGAATGCCCGGAAATTCCTCTGAAGTAAGATACAAGGAAGGAATATCATATGTGCGGTTCCCAGAATGGTATTTTTGCCCCAAATGCAGAAAATTCCAATCGATTGCCGATTGGATAAAAGAATACAATTTTAATGGGAGACCATATGACAAAGAGTCAGATCCGTATATGGTTAAACATATGAGTTGTCCAAGCTGCAGGCAAAGTTTGGTTGTAGCTCGTATTGTTACTGTTTGTGAGCATGGTCATATAGACGATTTCCCGTGGGTGAAATGGGTTCATGCTAAGAGCTGGGGCGGTGCTAAACCTATTTGCAATAATCCGAGACTTACATTTAAAACAGGTGCTTCTTCTACAGAAGGATTAGACGGATTAGAGATTACATGCGAAACTTGCAAGGCCAAAACGACGTTATCAGGAGCGTTTGACAAAAACGCCTTTAAAGAGTTAGATGAAAAAACCGAAAACAAATACAAGTTTAAGTGTTCAGGGCGCCATCCATGGAAAGGTACAGCTGAAGAATGTAGTTTGTATCCAGTTGTAAAACAGAGAGGAAGTTCTTCAGTTTATTATCCGGTAACACGGAGTTCTTTGGTGATACCTCCTTATTCTTTACAAATGAATACGCGTATAGAGGAAAGTAATTCATTTGTTAAACATAAGGATATATTAAAAGGTATGATAGAGATACTGAAAGAACTATCGAATGAGCAAAAGATTGGATTGATTCAAAAGGCGGCAAAGGAAATCTCGTTAGAAACAGCGATTCCTGAAGATGCAATTATTCCGATCCTGAAGCGAAAATGGATGGATTCCTCTGAAGATGAGTTAAATACAGGATTGCAGTATCGCTTTGATGAATATGATGCTCTCAGCGGAAACATTGAAGTAAGGATTGATAAAAAAGATGATTTCTACAGGGAATCAACAAAAATCGAAGATTATAATATACCATATGTCCGTCAGGTAGCGTTGATACATAAAATTCGTGAAGTACAAGCTTTGGTAGGGTTTACGCGGATAAATCCGATTGAACGTAATGAGAATGCGGTTCAAAATGACAAAATTGTTTCTGTTAAAGAACCTGAGACCGATTGGTATCCGGCATATGAAGTTCGAGGAGAAGGTATCTTTGTAGAGTTTGATTCTGATGCTATTTCTGCTTGGGCCATGTCTTGTGAAGAAATTACTGATAGAACTTCTCGTATCAATGAAGCATATAAAGCATCATATGTCGGAAGAGAAAGCACGCGAGTTATTACGTCTAAATTCCTGTTGCTGCATACAATTGCTCATTTGTTGATAAAACAGCTAAGCTTTGAGTGCGGGTATAGTATCGCCTCGCTGCGCGAAAGAGTTTATTGCAGTGAAGTAAAAGACGGTAAGAAAATGAGCGGAATCCTAATTTATACAGCCAGTGGCGATTCGGAAGGTACTCTTGGAGGGTTAGTAAGACAGGGAAGGTCTGATACATTCCCTTCAATTTTCAAAAAGGCAATTGAATCTGCTATAACTTGTTCAAATGATCCGGTTTGCAGTTTGAGTATGGGACAAGGAAGAGAATCGCTAAATCTTTCGGCTTGTTATTCGTGTACTTTGATTCCGGAAACCAGTTGTGAAGAATTTAATGTTTTTCTGGATCGTGCTATGATAGTGGGTACTTGCGAAAAGACAGGCATAGGTTTCTATTCAAGTTGTGTCCGAACTGCTGACGGATGGACTCAAGCTAATGATGCAGAAAGGATTAATTCAGTAAAATCTCAGGCGGCACTTCCTAACAGCCTTGTATATGTATCCGGAACAAACACTACCGAAATGCCTTTCCGTGAAATATGGGAAATGCTATTGCCTTGGTTAGACAACACAGATGAAAAAGAAAGAATAGAACATTTTGCAGAATGTGAATCAAGTTTTGCCGGCCTTGAAAAACCTTATGCAAACTGTCAGATTCGAATACTTCCGGATCTTGAGGAACTTGAGTGTGATTTCATTTGGCTGAATTCAAAAATTGCTTTATTTTCTTCAAATAATGAAGATGAATATCAAAAAGCGCTTGAAACGGATTGGACATGCTTTATCACCACCGATCCTGAATTGACAGTTGAAAAGATCATAAAAAAACTGAGAAAGGATAAATGATTATGGCAATTATGATTCCCGAAAGGCCGAGGCGTTTTGATTCATCAAGTATGGAAGGAATAATGTTTGATGCGTTAGCGTTACTTCCGGATCAGTATTACGTTTTTCACTCGATGAGAATCTCCGAGGTAAAGGAAAATACATTCTATGAAAGCGAAGCGGATTTTGTAATTTTTCATCCTGAAAAAGGAATGATATGTATAGAAGCTAAAGCTGGTGCTATTCAATATTCCGGCGGGAGATGGTTATATGCAAGCGGAATTCCAATGAGTCATGACGGACCATATAACCAGGCTGCTTCAAATAAATGGAAGCTCTTAAAGTACATAAAAGAATCCAGACACTCTGATCTTGTTAAGCACTGCAAATTTCTGCATGCCGTTTGGTTTCCGTCTCTTTCTGAGCAAGAACTTAGACAAAAAACATTTCCGCCGGAAGCAGACAAAAGAATAACTTTACCGAGAGAGGCATTGTCTGATCCGTTGAAGTATATTGAACAGGTGTTTTCTGTGGAATTGCCTAATGGTAAACAGACATCTTTATCTCAGGTTGAAACGCGAAGTTTGATAAGAGATATCCTCTGCCCTGAATTCAAAGTTACACCGAGTGTCTCTTTTGAATCAGATATAAAGAAAACAATATTCCATAGATTGTTACGAGAACAGGCTAACATTTTAAATTTTCTTCAGGATCAAAAATTTGCCGTTATAAACGGTGCCGCAGGAACCGGGAAAACACTAATTGCAGTTGAAAAAGCACATCGCCATGCAAGTGAAGGAGAAAAGGTTTTGTTCCTCTGCTATAATGTCAAACTTAAAAATCATCTTGCTGAATACAATGTTGATTCGTATATTGATTTTTATACAATAGATGGGTTTGCCTGCAAAATGTGTAATACAACAGAGCCTGATTATACTAAACTGAAATCATTATTGGAAGATATGTCGCTTTCCGGAAGATTTCCGTATCAGCATATTATCGTTGACGAGGGACAGGACTTTGGAGCGGAAAACATTGAAGAAACCGAAATATTGGATATGTTCAGAACAATTATCGATATGGAAGATAAAAAGAATACTTCGTTTTATGTGTTTTATGATGAGCTCCAATTAATTCAGGCAAGACGTATGCCTGATTTTATAAAAAATGCCGATTGCAAATTAACACTATACAGAAATTGTCGCAACACGGAGAATATCGCAGTTACATCATTGACAACTATTCATACCAAACGAAAACTGAGATTGATAGAAGGATGTGTAAAGGGTATTCCTACTCATATAAGTTTTAATGACAGCTTAGACAGTTCGTTAACAATGCTCAACGCTTCTGTTGATTCTCTTGTTGCTGCAGGCATGAAGGATATTGTAATACTAACCTGTAAAACAGAAACATCATCTTTTTTATCTCCGTATATAAAAGACGGAAAGTATCGTAACAAATATCCTGTTTCGACTTGCAGAAAGTTTAAGGGGCTAGAAGCTGATGCAGTAATCCTGATTGATGTAACAACTGATACCTTTTCGGACGATGGAGTGCTTTTGTTTTATGTTGGTGCTTCTAGAGCAAGACTGATGTTGGAAATAGTATCAGAGTTAAAAGAGCCAGATTGTGTTGAGATACTTCAAAAGATTTTTAATGAAAACGGTAAGATAAAGAATGCAAAAAGGAAAATTTGCAAAAAACTAAATGCTGTTGTGAGGATTCAATAAGATAGATTTGAATACTTGCTTGCGCCCATCAGAAAATACCGGTAAAAAACCTGCAGAAGTTGACTTGATCAAGTTGTTTCTTATGTTGATTTGCTACCTCCCTCTGAGGCCTTGGTCTTTGTTTGGTCTTTATTTTCATAAAAAACCGCTTTAGACCACTTTAAATCACTCAAGCAAAGTTTCCGCAAAGCTCCTAACATCGGGGATTACAGCAAATTACCTTAAAACGCAAAAAACGGCAGCACGCATTCAAGTCCCGTCACTCCGACTCATAAAAGCTCGTCAACACGAAGTTTACGGGCTTTCTGAGGCAGCGTTTTTCTTTGCAAAAAACGCCGTGGGCACCATCGTGGGCACCATTTAGATTTTTTGGGAAAAAGCTCGTTTCAACTCGTTTCGATAAAACTTGAAAAAACTCGTTTTTCAGATCTTTTCGCGTGCGGCAGATTTTTTCTTTTTCGTGCGCTCGGCTTGTTGCTTTCAGCTTCATATATTCACATTTTTCTTTCTGTATTTGGCATATTTCCACCTTGATTCCGCCCGGAATCTCCTATATTTTATATAATAACAGCTTTCGCACCCTTGTCGAAAGCTGTTTTGTTTGTAAAACGAAAACAGGTCGATGCAGTTGTCAAACCTCATTGAAAAAAACAACTGCTGTTGCTGAGCTCGAAAACGAATACTGTGTCATTACATATAATCGTGACACAGACGGATTTGATCTTAATGCAGAGGCTCACGAAAAACAGGAGTATACAATTTGTATAATGAAGAAAACCGCTATGTTCCGCGGCTATGATCCTATTGAAGAGCTGGATGAGGTACTTTCAAGTGAACTAAGGCTGAACTCTCCTATATCAACTGCGTTCAGTAAGGAAAACAATATTTCTTTTCCTGAGTGGCAGTATGATCAGATACTGATCAATATTTCAACGGTTGATGAATCATATTGTCGTTCTCTTATTGCAAGAACCCGGGAAGCTATTGACGGTGAAATGTATCGTGGTATTCTCGTTTATTTGTACTGCGGCAAAACGTCCGAAAGAGATATTCAGAGAGTTACTGATCTTATCTCAAAGATACTGTCAACAGTCTGTTTTACATCTTTCGGAAGGTATCCATAGACCTTCTTTCCCTTAGCAGTCTGAAGCTGTTCGTGCAGTTTCATTACCAAGGCCACAAGTTCCTCGTCAACATCTCCGGCTCCGATCTCCGCTACTATCTCTTTCATCTGATCCTCGGATAGAGCTTTCAACTCATTCCGTTTCAAAGTTTGTTCTTGATAAATTGATTGCAGTTTCTCTTTGAAGATATCATTGGCAAACTTTGAACGTATCTCCGCTATCCCTTTTTTCGTAAGGAAGGAAAAGGCAACTGGAGTATTAAAAACCACAAGGTCACGATAGTCTACCGACTACATAAGGCTGCGGTAGGACACAGCTCATAATAGCGTCTGCGGTAGTGCATTAATCACTGCACGCTGCAGGCGATTAAGTTGCAGGACAGCAAACGGCTGGCGCTGCATGAAGTATCTGTGATGCTCGGGCATAACAGAGAATGCGTTGTGGTTGACCACTATTTGTATTAAACATAAAACACCAGCCGCAGCTGTCCGGCGAAGGACAGCTGCGGCTGGCGGGATATGCTGTTATTTTGAAGCCATGGCTTTGGCTTCGCCGAGGATCATACACCTTCTTTATTTGTGCTGTATACACTAAATGGGTGAATAAAAATATGGCATAGCGCTTGATTTATTTATGATATTCAATTTTAGTAACTCCACTGTCTGTACGAATAATGATTTCTGCATCAAGTGCTTCGGCTATTTCTGTAAGTTCTTTGCTTGAAAAGTTGTCTCGACTAAGCTTATTGTTTAGATTTTGCTTGGTAATGCCTATTTTTTCAGCAAGCTGCTGTTGAGTCATATCTAATTCTTTGAGGCGCATCTTTATGTATTCGGTTATCG
Source organism: uncultured Clostridia bacterium (assembly GCA_947169055.1). Classification (GTDB taxonomy): domain Bacteria; phylum Bacillota; class Clostridia; order Oscillospirales; family Ruminococcaceae; genus FB2012. The sequence goes on along the minus strand of CAMVOF010000001.1, from coordinate 497 downwards.
TCATTGCAGAGGCTCCTTTAAGGTACACTATATGGTGTATATTGCATAAATTGGCTGGCTGGCAAGTAAACTATTTCGTGTATATCGCCAATTGACAACGTACACTATTTAGTGTATAATTATATTTAGAAAAGAACAAGAATAACAAAATCAGTTCAATCATATTTTAACACACTTCGCAGGGCTTTGTCAATGTATGATTAGAAAAAAGTCTTTCTTTTCAATTAAACCGAATTGGAGTGGTGCCTATGAACTAAGGAAAAACAATGCAGAACGTAATCGTAAGTGCAGAAAGGAGAGTAAAGATGAAAAAGTATGTTTTGATTTTTGAGAACAGGCTGAAGAATATTGAGATCTATGATCCTTTAGGGCTGCTTAAAGCAGACACCGAGATGCCGATCAAGGTCTCTGTGAGCAACGATACTCTTGTTATCAGGCGGTGCGAGGCGCATGTCAGGTTTATTCGCGGAGTGTTTTTCTCGGATATTCATAATAGG